>NZ_JBOZPS010000011.1:0-158108 GCF_050849305.1 Shewanella sp. MF05960
CTTCTAGCGGTAAATGAGCGCATCAAAAGCAACGATAAGAGTGAGAATGTTGTACAGAAAACTAAGGCCAAAAAGCCTTCGGTGAGCAGAGTATTATCTTGACTCACCGGGAGCGTCCATATATGGCTGGTAACGAAGATTATCAATCTGAAGAAATCATTTCCTATGAATTGGGTTACCGTGTTACGCCTGCAAAAAAATGGTCATTTGACTCAACAATATTTTATAACGATTATAGTCAACTCCGCAGTGCTCTCACCAGCACAACAGATTTCAGCACTTTTCCTAATTATATTTCGCAATACTTAACATTTGGTAATGATCTCAAAGGACATAATTATGGCTTCGAGTTCTCTTCTATGTGGGCTGCAACCGATGCTATCCAATTCAAACTGAATTATAGCTTTATTCAAAATGAATTTGGTGAAAATCAAAGTCAAAACACTGATGCGCCAGAGCATATGTTGTCGACAATGATGGACTGGAGCATTACTGATGATATCGATCTTAATCTAGTGTGGCGATATATGGGTGACGCTTATGTCATCAATACCAATGACCTTAGTACTAAGACCATTGATAGCTACCATGGTGTAGATATTGGGTTGCACTGGGCTGTAACTCCTGATGTCTTGTTATCGGCGTTCGGAAAGAATTTACTTCATCCTGCTCACCTTGAGTATGAAGGCGAGAACTATCAATTCCCTTATCGAGTCGGGCCTAGTTATTACGTTAAAGCAAGCTTAACTTTTTAAGCTGGCAATTATGAAAAAAGTCAGTTTCAGTAGGAAGTTATTGTATTCATTATGGATTATGGGCTTTGCTCTGCTTCCGGGTACCGCTATTGCGCAAGATGCGTTCGAGTTAAAGGCCGCACTAACTTATAACTTTGCTAAGTTTACTCAGTGGCCTGAATCACGACTCAATGAAATGTCTGCATGGAAAATCTGTTACTTCGGTAATCAATATCATGACAGTTTTACGGGGCTTGCTAATAAAACATTGGCCAATCAGTCTGTCACCGTTATTCAGTTATCCGATATCAGTAAAGTCGAACAGTGTGATGTGGTATTTATTGATGCTAAGTCTAGAGAATTAACACATCGCTTATTATTAGCGGTAGAAAACAAAGCGATTTTAACGGTTTCGGATATCTCGGGGTTTGAGATGCAGGGCGGGATGATTGAAATTGTCGAACAAGATAAGCGCTTATATTTTAAGGTTAATATGCAAATTTTAGAACAATCAGGATTAAAAGTCAGCTCACAAGTCTTAAAATTAGCACTCGAGGTTAAACGATGATGAAACATTATTTTACGAGTAACATCATTATTTATCAGCTCATTTAAGCCATCTAAATCCCCTCAAAAACGTTACAATTTGAGCAACAGCCTCGAAAATAACTAACCTGTAGACTTAATTGATGAGAGCGTAGAGTGATGAATGATGCCAATATTTATGCCCATGCTCTCAAAAGTGAACATAAATTCAGAAATGGATCAATCTGGGGATTCTTTTGATGTTGAATTGCCTAAAGTTAGAGAGGCTTGTCTAATGTCGTTAAATACACTTCAAGATGTGGTATTAATCGTTGATGATGATCCTGTCATTAGACTGCTAATGCGCCGGGCACTGAGTCAGTCCGTGGGTAATATTATTGAAGCATGCAGTGGAGAGGAAGCCATAGAGCAGTTTTCCAAACATTTGCCAGATCTAATACTACTCGATGTATCGATGGATATGATGAATGGTTTTGAATGCTGCTCTGTCATTCGTTCATTACCCGGAGGGGATAATGTCGCCATTATAATGATTACCGCCTTAGATCAGCCTCAAGATATTAAAAAAGCCTTCGATGTTGGTGCTACAGACTTTATGACGAAACCCGTTCAGTGGCCGCTGCTTAGCCATCGAATCCACTATGTTCTTAAAGCCAATAAGACGATAAAGGAATTAACCAAGAGTAAAAACAAGCTTGCCAAAGCACAGAGTATTGCTCACTTAGGCTCATGGGAATGGGATTTTAAATCCGATGCATTAGACTGTTCTGATGAAGTTTATCGTATGGTTGGTTTGAAGCCTCAAGAAGTAAAAATTACGCTGCCTTATTTGCTCGAAGTTGTTCATCCTGATGATCGGTCCTTTTTAAAGACAACTGTCATGGGTGCCTTAAAGGCCAAAAAACCATATGATATAGAGTATCGTATTTTACATAGTAGTGGCGAAGTCATTACTCTGCATGACAGAACAGATATCACTTATCATTTTGGTGAACCGCTAATTAATGGCACCTTGCATGATATTTCGAGCCGCAAAAAATCAGAGCAAGAAATCGCTTATTATGCCTTTTACGATACGTTAACGGATCTGCCCAATAGACGTAAGTTTCTTATGCAATTGGACTCAGCTATTGCTTTAGCAAAGCGGCAAACAACCCAATTATCATTACTGTTTATCGATTTAGATCACTTCAAAAGAATAAATGATAGTTTGGGGCATCAAGCTGGCGATCAATTATTATGTGAAGCGGCCAAACGTATTAAAGATTCTGTACGTATATCGGATCAAATCAGTGTGGGAACTAGGCTTGATTATGAAAATGATCATCTTGCGCGTTTGGGCGGTGACGAATTCACGCTACTTTTATGTCAATTAGACCAGCTTGAAAACGTTGCTAATATTGCTCAGCGAATTCTTGATTCACTCTCCAAGCCCTTCTTTATTCAAGGGCAGCAGACTTTTATTTCCGCAAGCATAGGCATCTCCTTTTATCCAGATGACGGTGCTACTGGCGATGTATTATTGCAACATGCAGATACAGCCATGTATCAAGTCAAAAATAGCGGAAAAAATAGTTACCAACTGTTCTCACATGAAATGCATAAAGCATTAATGGATCGACTTCAACTTGAAGCCGAACTCCGAGAAGCCGTTATCTTAGGTAATCAGCTATTACTTTATTATCAGCCACAAGTTAATTCAATTGATGGGGAAATTGTTGGATACGAAGCATTATTACGTTGGAATCATCCCACAAGAGGCTTATTAGCTCCGATAGATTTTCTCGCGATTGCTGAAAGTAGCGGCTTGATTATTCCTATAGGGGAATGGGCTTTGCTTGAAGCTTGTAATAAAGCGAAGCAGATACATATTGCAGATACAAATTTTCAACGCATGGCTGTCAATCTATCTGCGTTGCAATTCAACCATGCAAATATTTTAGACCACGTTAAAAGTGCGCTAACAGAAACCGGTTTACCACCAAGCCTACTAGAGCTAGAAATTACAGAATCGGCAATCATCAGTAACGTCGATGAGGCGATTGCTTTGTTATTTATGTTAAAAAAACTCGGTGTGAAATTAGCTATTGATGATTTTGGAACTGGCTACTCTTCATTAAACTACTTAAAGAGTTTCCCCATTGATACATTAAAAATTGATAAGTCGTTTGTAGACGGGATTGTGAGCAATCAAAAAGATGCCGCTATCGCTCGCACAATCGTGCAGTTAGCACTTAATTTAGAGCTCAGTACGATAGCTGAAGGTGTCGAGTACATAGAGCAGCAAGAGTTACTTAAGGCTATGGGATGTACTAATTTACAAGGTTATTTGTATAGTAAACCCTTACCACCGGAAATGGTTTAATTGTTATGTGACGGGATAAATTTTAATGTTACATACCTCAACTTTATTAGTGAGTTGGTTGATGTAAATCGATGATCCATTGCGTCATCTAGCGAATGTGACACTCGTATTGACTTTAAATCGCCAATTGAAAAAGCTTTCATTTTTATAACCCACATAGTATGAAATGGCTTTGATGGTCATGGTGCTAGACATCAGTAACGTCTTTGCTATGTCGATCCTTACTTTTTGAATGGGATGTGTGTTGCCAACACAAAGCTACGCTCTAAGTTTCGTTTTCTAAAGCTAAACTTTTTAGCCACTAAGCTAATGTTCAGTTCCTTATTTATTTTATGTTAGCTTGACCTAGATAGAATGTTCATAATGGTTACGGTGTGATCACCTTCGATAATCGCGGCATTGGTGGCTCACTTCGTAAAGATGAAATTGCAACGAAGACTATTTGAATTAAACGAAGACAATCTTTTTGTGCAAATTGCTTTATAATAATCTATATGATTGATTTTTAAGCTTAAAATGTTGTCTTCGTTCTATATTGTATTAAGCGCGTTATCGTTTGCGTCTTTGGAGCAAAAGTGCTGTATTGCTTCTAAGTAACAGCAATACAAAGAGAAACACTAAGACGTTAACTCCTATACTGCCACCACTTGAACCACCTTCAGAACCATTACTATTAACTTCAACCTCTAGTGGAAACTTAAGTATTCCACCTTGGCCATCATTGACCGTAACGCCTATGGAGTATTTTCCTGTTTTAGCCGAAATGATTTGTAATCCCCCATAATCATCCACAATTGAGTTCGGTGGAAGGTTGGCAAATGTGTAGATTAAAGGGCTATCGTAATCAGGGTCCCAAACTAAATCTTGCATGGCAATTTCATAAGAACCACCTGCTTTTAAGTACTCCTTGCTCAGTGGGCTTATTAACTCTGGTGCATCATTTATATTTTTAAAATGGATAAAAAAACTGGTGAGAAGTTTTGTGCCTGAAAATACTTCAACCCTGGACCTATCGATCATTTCATAGTTACCACCACTGGATGGAACGAATAGATCCTTTTTCCCTGGCTTACCTGTTATTTTTTCGCCGTCAAACGTTAATGGTGCTGGCAGCCCTTTTATCGTCAATTGACTTGGGTTGGTATAATAGTTTTTGAGGTTGATCTCATTGTATTGATCTTGTGTCCACTCAAAACTATTTAGAGAGTCTAATTGTGTGATAGGTAATGTGTTAGCAAGTTGAAAAGACTGAATAATTTTAGCCGACTGAGCTATGCTTAGCCCATATTCCTCCTCAATAAGAATGCATTCACTCATCGCAAGTAAATTTCGGGTTTGATTTGTATAATGTAACGATAATTTTTCTTTACTGTAAATTATCGCTCTACATGTAGGCCCTAACCCATAGTCTATATCTGCTACAAATTGTACAGGTAAATTTATATCCTCAACCCCACGTCCTGGAGTGAAGCCTGAGTCTGACCATTGATCATTTTCATAAATGTAATGTTTGTCAGGATACAAATTAGTATTACCGGAGTAGATAAATAATTCTGATTTAGTACTGAGTGCAGTAATCCCTTTCAATCTAACATTACTTGGTAAACTAATATCATTTAGTAAAAAAATATTACCGAATTCATCGAAGCGGAATATGTATGCCTTAGCTATGCCTGTGTTGCTATCAGATATTTCAAACAGAAATTGATTAAAACCAACTAGGAAATAAGTTCGGTAAAAAGCTGATGTTGTGAAATTTGATAAGTCAGGTAATTCACCTTGAACATCTTGGCAAGTGATGTCTGTAACATTCACGGTGCAGTGTGTCGCGATGATGGCATTTTGAGAATATATCAAGCTAAATATAGTGTTTTCAGATGATTGAGTAACATTGATATACCCCCCCATACCAGGGAAAAGCTCTACTTCTTTGACCAGTTTAAACCCATCATTTAAATCAATACTTGAAAGATAATTACTGGAGTCGAGGTTGTCTTGATTACTGATAATTAATTTATCGTCAATCTTTGCGACAATCTTGAAGTTAATGTATTCATTATCCGCGAAATCGAGTACGACTTTTTGATTGAATTCAAGTAAATGCGATGTTGGCTCATATTGCCAAATATAAAGTGTCTGTACAGTGATATCTGAGTCGAGATTATTGCCAATTAAATAAAGCGTATTTGTTGATTTATCAAAGTGATATGTTCTTACGCTGTCAGGGTATAGCTCTTGTTGTTCTTCCCTGTAATCAAGCGTTTGCAAGATGTTAAAGGCATCTTCTGCGGCACTCGAAAAACACATTAAGCCCATGCTGGCTAGGATGAACCCGCGACAAAAAACCACAAACTTATTCATTGAAAATCCGTTATCCAATTTAGTTAGCCGTAATCTATCCGACATTTATAAATGTTTCAAGTATGTTAACCAGCCCGAATGGATCATTATTTTAACGCTAAAATGATCTATTCGTTTTTGATTGAATTTAGGCATTAATAAAAGGGGGAGGCGGCAAGAGCTAACATCAATATTACACGTGATTTAAAACCATGCTGGTGGGTTATTTTTATGTATTTTGCTAAACATTATCGGTCAAAAATGACGTGTGAAGCTTGCCATAATCTTGCCAATATATTAGAAACTAAATGTTTATCTCATGTTGAATAGTGACCCTTTTAGACAAACTCAATGAAGAGTCAGTGTATTTGGGGTTAACTAACGTCAGCCCTATAACATGTTCGGCGGAATTCACCGTAGTGTTGCATGAGCAAGAAAAATACTCGCGCTAATGACACAATATGCCATCGAATATCAATGGCTGTGGCTATTAGATTCACTCTATTAAACACTTAAATTCCGCTCAAAGTTAACAATGTCTACATCCGGTTTTATTTTATAAAGTTGGGCTAAACGGCCACCGGATTTAACTTTTTCATCTATCGTTGCAAACATTTCAGAAGCTTCAATACGACGAATTAAGCTCTTACGTTGAATCGATTTACCGATAATTGTTTCAATAACGGTTTTGAGTTGTCCAATCGTAAAATATTCAGGCAAACAGTATACGGGGACCATGGAATATAACGCTTTTTGTTGAAGACGCAGTTGCGCTTGCTCAATAATGTATTGATGGTCAAAAGCAATGGATAAGCTTTTTAATTGATTAACATCAATCCACTGCACGTCTTCAACCGTGTCTATATGTGATGACACATCTTGTTCAGCAATTAATGCAAAATAAACCAAGGTAACGCTGAATCCTCTTGGATCTCTATCGCTGCTTGAAAATGCCTGTAGTTGTTCAATGTAAGGTGGCGCTACACTGGTTTTTTCTTTTAGCTTTCTCAGTGCGGTTTTATCCGTTGTGTCATCAATATCAATATCAACAAACCCGCCAGGTAATCCCCAGCAACCTATAAATGGTTGGTTAGCACGCTTTACCATAAGCACTTTTAAGGCCGCATCCTTTACGGTAAATAGCACACTATCTACGGTAAATAATGGGTTTTTGAACTGGTTGATATCATATTCTTCAGTCATTTCTATTTATCTCAATGCCTTTATGTCTTTACGACACATTAATGATTCGTCAGTGTTTCGTCAATTAAAAATAAACATTGACACAATAATGTCTCTGGGACAACAATAATTGTGTCAAAGAGACATTAATTGGAGGTTGTTATGTTTGGTTTAAAATATATAAAAGCAGATCCATCTACACACTTGATGCTATTTAAAAAAGGCAATGTTATTCAAGAGGGCGTAGGAGTCAGTTTTTTCTACTATGCGCCAAGCTCATCATTGGTTGCTATTCCAAGTAACAGTAAGGAACTTCCTTTTGTCTTCAGACTACAAACGGCAGACTTCCAGGAGTTAAGTCTTCAGGGACAAATTACTTATCGGATTGAAAAACCACGAGAGGCAGCAAAAATGCTCAATTTTACTATTGAGCCTACTGGGCAGTATGTTTCTGATGACCCTAAAAAATTAGACGAACGTGTTCAGCGAGCAGTACAAGTGTTACTGCGTAATCATATTGAATCCATGACATTAAAAAATGCATTAACATGCGCTCGACAGCTGACGTTAGACCTTAAGCAAGGATTGGCTAGTATTGACGCTATTACGAGTTTAGGGGTTGGGATTACGGATGTATCACTCACCGCAATCAAACCCACGCCAGAAACAGGCAAGGCACTAGAGGCGGAAATTAGAGAAAGTTTGTTGAAAGAAGCCGATTCAGCAATCTATGCAAGACGTCTAGCCAGTATTGAGCAAGAAAAGAGTGTTAAAGAGTCTGAGCTAGAGACAGAAAAAGCGATTCAAAAGAAACAGCAAGATCTTGAAACATCGAAGTTAGAAGCCGTACGACTTCGCAAGCAACAACAATTTAAAATTAATCAAGAAACCATCCAAGCTCAAATAGAAGATGAGAAGCAATTAGAGCAGTTAGTTACCATTAATGCTGCAAACGAAAAGGCGCGTGGAGATGTGCAAGCCTATAAAATACAAGTGCAGATGCAAGCCTATCAAAATATTGATATTGAAAAGCTTAAAGTCATGAGTATGAGTGGCATGAAGCCTGAGCAATTGATTGCACAGGCAATCGAAAACTTGACTCAAGGGGACAATAAGATTGGCAATCTAAATTTCTCACCAGATTTATTATTGGCGTTAACGAATCGACAAGATGGGGGGCGCGGATGATTTCAAACCGAAAAATGGTGGTAGTGACTCGCAAAACTCGACTTGAAGAGCTTAAGCAAAAATATTGTACTTTAGGCCAAGCGAAGTTTTATCTTGAGCATTTAGGTGAATCATTTACCGACTACGAAGAAGAAAATCATCTTTACACTAATGTTATCAATATTGCTGTTGATTACCTTAAAACGATTAGCCGCGTACAATTGCTTGAACGAAGTGTATTGTCTACTTACCTATTTTCACCAGACGACATTGTTATAGTGATTGGACAAGATGGATTGGTCGCGAATACTTTGAAGTATCTCAATGGACAACCCGTTATTGCGATTAACCCCATGCCATCAGTGTATGCGGGTAAACTGCTACCTTTTTTGATAGGGGAGCTAAAAGATATTGTTTTACAAACCTTAAGCGGTACTGTCACCACTGACAATATTTCTATGGCAGAAGTGAACACCAATTTAGGCCAGACGCTTTTAGCCGTAAACGATATATTCATTGGTCCGAAAACACATTCATCTGCACGTTATACATTATCCATTAATGAGCAACATGAAGAGCAAAGTTCAAGTGGTGTGATCATCAGTACCGGCTTGGGATCTACGGGTTGGTTTAAAAGCATTCTGGCAGGTGCAAGAGGTATCGCAAAGCAACCTATTCAGGATGAGCTTACAGACGGTTTTCCGTGGGCAAGCCCATATCTCTATTACTCCGTTAGGGAGCCATTTCCTTCAATTAAAACCGGTTGCGAACTCGTTTTTGGTCAAATTTCAAATCAATCTGGTTTTTCTATGGCATCAAAAATGCCTGAAAACGGAGTGATATTTTCAGATGGTATTGAACAAGACGCCATTGAGTTCAATGCAGGTGTCGTTGCCTATATTTCAATGAGTTCACGTGTTGGCCATTTGATTAAAAAAGAGTAATTTTTTTAATATCAGTTAGTTGAATTAGCTGTTACTCTTTTTCCTTATACACCAACAATAGTGTCTCAATGACACAAATGCCTTGCTTAAGATTAGCGTCTTTGTTATATTCAATAGTGTCCTACAGACACTATATTAAAGGGAGTTAACATGAATGTATTTAGTCACGATGTATCAGGAAATAAAACGGTATTTAACTATGACACTTTTACTTTTTCTGGCGGTGAAGAGCATATCCGCTTTAATATAGAAGAGATATTAACGTCAGTAAAAATCGAAATTTTTGCTCGTTTAACCAGTTCATCTCAAATTGTAAAATTAATGGTGGCAGTCGATGCACTAAGAAGACTGTCAAATGACAGTATCCCAATTGAACTCGTTATCCCTTATTTCCCTTATGCTCGCCAAGATAGAGTCTGTGTCGAAGGAGAAGCGTTAGGTGCTTCTGTTATGGCAAACTTTATCAATCAACTTAATTTTTCTAAAGTCACAATATGGGATGCTCATAGTGACGTATCTCCAGCGCTGTTACACCGAGTCGTTAATATTCCTCAATTGTCATTGCTTATGCGTTACGAAGCGTTATGCCAACGCCTAGCCACGGGAGAGTTAACACTTATTTCTCCTGATGCTGGGGCCAGCAAAAAAACAATAAAAATTGCCGAAGCATTTAAGGGCGAACCTGAGGTTATTCAAGCTCAGAAAATTCGAGATCTTAAAAGTGGTGACATTATCAGTACCGAAATCTTAGGTGACGTTCAAGGCAAAAAAGTGCTGATTGCAGATGACATTTGTGATGGCGGACGTACTTTTATTGAACTTGCTAAGGTCCTAAGAGATAAAGGCGCTATTGAAGTTTCATTGTTTATTACCCACGGTATTTTCTCAAAAGGCCTAGATGTGTTTGAAGGGTTAATCGATACGATTTACACCACAGATTCGTTTAAACCCGCAGAAGAGTTTACACAAAATAAAAACATAAAGTTACACATCATCGAGATGTAAGGAAACCCTCATGACTATTACCGCTGCAAGTATGCAAAAAGATGTTTATAAAGAATTTCATAGCCGTGCTTATCATCCAGACGTCACTGAGGTATATGCAAACTTTACCTCAAGAAGTGGCAAGCTAAGTAATGTAGATAATAACGACAAAGTTGCTTTTGTGGGTTTACAGTACTTCATTAAAAGCTATTTACAGGACGAATGGGCTGAATTTTTTAACGTGGATAAAGCCTCTGCCGTTGCCAATCATAAACGCATTCTGAGTGCGATGTTAGGTTACCCCGTTAATGTTCAATATCTAGAAGACCTTCACGATTTAGGTTATTTACCACTCAAAATTAAAGCGTTACCAGAAGGTACATTGGTTCCTTATTTGGTACCACCTATCACTGTTGTTAACACCAAAGAAGGTTTTCAGTGGTTAACTAACATGATTGAAACCGTGTTGAGTTGTGAAAATTGGCCCATTCAAACAAGTGCAACAACGTCAGTAGCCTATTTAAAAGTGTTCAAAGAATTTGCAGAAAAAACCGGGTTACCAATGGATTTTGTGCCTTTTCAGGGGCATGACTTCAGCTTTAGAGGCATGTTTGGTAAACAAGCTGCGGCAATGAGTGGTTTTGGTCATTTGGCTTCTGGTTTAGTCGGTACAGATACCATTCCAGCTGTACTGTTTGCTGAGAAATATTATGGTGCCAACGTTGATACTGAGCTTGTAGGTTGTTCTGTTGATGCGACTGAACATTCGGTGACATGTTCTTGGATCATGGAAGGCGAAATTGAGTTCTTTAGATATTTGATGAAAGAACAGTCGCCAAAAGGAATATTGAGTGTGGTGTCTGACACTTGGGACTTCTGGACGTTGGTGACGGAATATTTACCTCAGTTAAAGCAAGAGATCATGGCCCGTGAAGGCACATTAGTTATCCGCCCAGACTCAGGTGATCCGGTAAAAATTCTGACCGGATATAAAGTTTCTCCAGTCTCTGACTATGCAGAACTGTTTAATACTCAAAATGAGGCTGAAAAAGAGGCCATTATCAATGGTTATGAAGCTTACCGTTGGAATGGAAACTATTTTGCTTTTGAAGAAGAGCAAACCATTAGCTTAATGGATTTTGAAGTCAAAGGGCTTATTGAATGCCTTTGGGATATTTTTGGTGGCACTACCACAGACAAAGGTTTTAAGTTACTTGATGAGCATATTGGTGCTATTTACGGTGACGCAATTACATTACCGCGCCAACGTCAAATATTACAGCGTTTAATGGATAAAGGCTTTGCGTCTAAAGTGGTTTTAGGCATTGGTTCGTATAGCTACCAGTATGTCACCCGTGATACCCATGGCTCAGCAGTTAAGGCAACCAGTGTGGTTAAAAACGGTGAGCGGGTCGCGATATTTAAAGATCCTAAAACAGATACTAAGAAAAAATCAGCTAAAGGCTTACTTAAAATCGAGCGCGTTGATGGTGAGTTAGTGTTGTTTGATGATGTTACAGATATTGAAGAGGATCAAGGTTTACTTGAGACTGTTTTTGAAAATGGACATCTAGTTAAAGAAACGTCACTTGAACAAATACGACAAGTGATTAACGACCAAATTTAATAATAATATCCAATATTAAGCCTATTCATTATCCTGAATAGGCTTTTTTATTGCCTTAATCTTGTATATGTAAATATTCATATATACAATGTTTTTAAGATCCCAGCTGAGCCCGTCATCTATGAAAAAGAAAAGCGTATTGTTTTTGTGTACTGGAAATTCTGCCCGTTCACAAATGGCTGAGGCGTTATTAAGGAGCAAAGCCGCTGATCAATTTGAGGTTTTCAGCGCGGGTACTGAGCCGGAGCAAGTTGACCCAAGGGCGATTGAAGCAATCCAAAAGTTTGGTGTCGACGCCAGTCATTTAGTGTCTAAAAATGTACAAACCTTTGCTGGGCAAGCCTTTGACTACGTGATTACGCTTTGCGATAAAGCCAATAGCGAATGCCGCAGTTTTCCTGGGGCTGGTAAGCAACTCGCCTGGGATTTTCCTGATCCTAAAACACGCAAAGGTAACCATCCTTTCTCCAGCACTTTAACCGAGCTTAACAATCGCTTATCAATGTTTTTGCTGGTGGAACGTAAGGCGTCTGCAACAGCACCCATTGAAACACCAGCCGAAGTTGAACCGCTCGCCGAAGAGGCGCTAACCGATGTCGATCCCATCGCGTTTTATAAATGCTTAACCGACGATATCCGTCTAAAAACCTTAATGCTGACTCATTATCATGGTGAGCTGTGTGTGTGTGAGTTAATGCAAGCGCTTAATGAAGAGAGCCAACCTAAAGTGTCACGTAATTTAGCCTTACTGAAAAAGGCCAATATTCTAAGCGACAGAAAACATGGCCAATGGGTGTTTTATCGGATTAATTCAGCATTACCGTTATGGATTAAGTCGGTGATTGCGCAAACGACCGAAAATAACATTGCGTTAATCTTGCCGCATCTTGATCGTCTAGACAGCATGAAAAACCGCCCTGATAAAGTCAGTTTTTGCCGTTAACTCTGCAATGCTTAGGTGCTTAAATTTAGTTTAGTTCAGCTTAATTTACTTTAAATTTAGTGGGAAATATTATGAAAATTAAAATCGGAATTAATGGTTTTGGCCGTATGGGACGTTTATCAATGCGCGCAGCGTACGATTGGGACGACGTGGAAATTGTTCATATTAACGATCCCGCTGGTGACGCCGCAACATTAGCGCACTTAATGACCTTTGATTCTGTGCATGGTCGTTGGCATCATGAGGCGACTCATCAAGGCGATGCCATTGTAATTAATGGCAAAGCTATTCCATGTACTCAAAATAAAGCCACTCAAGATACCGATTGGTCACAATGCGATGTAGTGATTGAAGCTTCAGGTAAAATTAAAACCAAGGCCTTGTTGCAAGCGTATTTAGAGCAAGGTGTTAAGCGTGTTGTGGTTACAGCACCAGTGAAAGAAGAGGGCGTGCTCAATATTGTGATGGGCGTAAATGATGACCTTTATGATAAAGCGATTCACCCGATTGTGACGGCTGCGTCTTGTACCACCAACTGTTTAGCGCCAGTGGTAAAAGTTATCCACGAAAAAATCGGCATTAAACATGGTTCGATGACCACAATCCACGACATCACTAATACCCAAACCATCTTAGATGCTCCGCACGCTGATTTACGCCGTGCCCGTGCCTGTGGTATCAGTTTAATCCCCACCACAACCGGTTCTGCTACTGCTATTACTCACATTTTTCCTGAGCTTAAAGGCAAACTAAATGGTCATGCTATTCGGGTTCCACTGGCCAATGCATCGATTACCGATTGTGTGTTTGAACTTGCTCGCGGCACTACAGTACAAGAAGTGAATCAATTGCTTAAACAAGCTGCTGACAATGAGCTTAAAGACATTATGGGTTATGAAGAACGCCCACTTGTGTCTGTTGATTATAAAACCGATCCACGCTCGAGCATTATTGATGCCTTGTCGACCATGGTAGTCAACGACACCCAATTGAAATTATACGTGTGGTACGACAATGAGTGGGGATACGCTAACCGCACCGCTGAGCTTGCCCGCAAAGTTGGCCTAGCAGATAAGGAATAACTCAGCATGGGGCTGATATCTCTGAGCGCATTGCCGCCGCAGATTAAACAATACCTGATTATTACCGGTAATTATTGGGCGTTTACCTTAACGGATGGTGCGCTACGTATGCTGGTGGTGTTGTACTTTCATCAGCTCGGTTACAGCCCGCTTAACATTGCCATGTTGTTTTTGTTTTATGAAATTTTTGGCGTGGTGACTAACTTGGTTGGCGGCTGGTTAGGCGCAAGACTGGGGTTAAATAACACCATGAACATTGGTCTTGGGCTGCAAATTGTCGCCCTTGCCATGTTAACGGTACCCGCCGATATGCTGACCGTCATGTATGTTATGGCGGCGCAGGCCTTGTCTGGTATTGCTAAAGATCTCAATAAAATGAGTGCCAAAAGCGCGATTAAAATGCTGGTGCCTGGTGATGCTCAGGGTAAGTTGTATCAATGGGTGGCGATTCTTACGGGGTCTAAAAATGCCTTAAAAGGGGTGGGTTTCTTTTTAGGTGGCTTATTACTGACATTACTTGAGTTTCGCGGCGCCGTGATAGCAATGGCCGCCATGTTGACCATAGTGTGGCTGATGAGTTTACTCAGCTTAAAAGCCGATTTAGGTAAAGCCAAAAACAAGCCTAAATTTACTGATATGTTCTCAAAAAGCCCGGCAATTAATATGCTGTCGGCAACGCGGATGTTTTTGTTTGGTGCCCGCGACGTATGGTTTGTGGTGGCATTGCCGGTATTTTTAGCAGTTACCTTTCAGTGGGACCATTGGTGGGTTGGCGGCTTTATGGCCTGCTGGGTGATTGGTTACGGCATAGTGCAATCATTTGCGCCGTACTTTACTGGTAAAAAACAAGGCAAGGTGCCAACAGGGCATTCGGCCTTTTTATGGGCTAGTTATTTGTTACTTATCCCAGCAGCCATTGCATTAGCGTTACATTTTAACTTTTATATTCAGCAGTCATTAATTGGCGGCTTAATGCTGTTTGGTGCAGTGTTTGCGATTAATTCATCGCTGCACAGTTACCTTATTGTCAGCTATGCCGGACATGATGGCGTGTCACTCGATGTCGGCTTTTATTACATGGCCAATGCCATGGGGCGCTTAATTGGTACGGTATTGTCGGGTTGGGTGTATCAACAATATGGTCTAGAAGCCTGTTTGTGGATCTCGAGTGCATTTGTTGCTTTAGCGGCGGTGATATCCATTAAATTACCAAGATAAACATGCGGTAAATCGTAAATCAACATCATAAAAAATAGGGTTGCCATTGTTGGCAGCCCTTTTTTACATCTGTTGGTTTCCCATTAGGCTTTGAGCCTGAAACTCTTACCGAATAGTCGGTAAAAATTGCTTACGTAGGTTTGGGTTTCTGATTTCCCTTTTAATCCGCATAACTTTTTATTTTATTAATTTCAGGTGGTTACGATTTTTTTTGAAAGTTGGCACGATGCTGGCTTTAGTTAGTATACGAACAATGAGAAATATACGAACGATAAGAAGTATACAAAACACAGACATACAGAGTTCATCGCACGTACTAATATCGTTTATGCATATTCAGTACATTTAAGACAAACCGTATACCAAGGAGGTTTTTATGTTGGGCTGGACATTAATGTTTTTAGTGATAGCAGTGATTGCAGGTCTATTGGGTTTTAGCGGTATTGCAGGTGCAGCCGCAGGGATCGCCAAAATTATTTTCTTTATCTTTGTGGTGTTGTTGTTAATTTCGCTTGTGTCGAATGCGCTGCGTGGTAAATCACCTCGCTAAAAGTCATTTAAATAACAGGTATCCAAACAATAGTCATTTAACAGCAGCCATCTAAATAATAAACATGGCTTAATTGTTAATTAAGCATATCTTAATGTAGCTAGTAGAAGCATCTGCCAGCAATTAAGTCTTTACCATCATCAAGGAGATGAATTATGAAATTATTAAAATTAATCACAATGGCAAGTTTTATGGTGTTATTAACTGCTGGTTTATCAGCATGTTCAGATAACAAAGCCGAAAATGCCGGTGAGAAGGTCGATGAGATGATTCAAGATGCGGGTAATGCAGTTGAGGATGCTTGTGAAGATGTAAAAGAAGGCATGAAAGCCGAAGATCCAGACTGTTAATAATATAACGGCACTCATGCATTAGGCATGAGTGCCGCTTTTTATTATTTCACTCCAGGAGGACCGATTATGCCGACCCAAATCCACATTAAATATTATTACACCCTTGGTACTTTTATCGCGTTGTGCTTATGCATCGCATTACCAAATGTAGTGCTGCAAGTGGCGTTTGGCTGGGTGGCATTGTCTTTAGCTCTAGTCAGCTCTGCGTATTGGTTTAATAGCGCGGGGATTTTTCGTAAAAGCCAGGATGGCAGTATCCCGTGGTATATCAGTTGGAGTTTTGTGCCGTTTTTAATGGGCTGTCAGGCGTATAACGCGTGGGCAAGAAAGCACGATAAAGTGCCGGCAATTCAAAAGATAGATAAACAATTGTATTTAGCTTGCCGTTTGTTTCCAAGTGACGTTGAGCAATTAAAACGTGAAAAAATAGGTGCTATTTTAGATGTAACCGCCGAGTTTGATGCACTTGAATGGACCTTAGTGGACGAAAATATCGAGTATTTAAATATTCCGGTGTTAGACCATAATGTGCCAACTGTGGCGCAATTAAATCAAGCCGTAAACTGGTTACACACTCAGGTACGCAAAGGCAACAATGTGGTAGTGCATTGCGCCTTAGGTCGAGGCCGTTCAGTATTAGTCTTGGCCGCGTATATAGTGTGCCGCGATAAAAATCGTCAGTTTACCGAAGTGCTCAAAAGCATTAATGATATTCGCCAAACGGCCCGCTTGAACAAGTGGCAGTTAGCTGGCGTTGAAAAAATGCATCAAAAGCAGCAAATTAATATCCATAAACAAGCCTGGTTAATTGTTAATCCTGTGTCGGGCGGCGGTAAATGGCACGATGAAGCCGATCATATTAAACAAACCCTATCGCGCTATTTTCAGCTTAATGTGTTGTACACCGCCAAAGATAAATCGGCGGTGCTATTAGCCGAACAAGCTAAAGCCAAAGGTGCTGATATTGTTATAGCCTGTGGCGGTGATGGCACGGTTAACGAGGTCGCCTCGGTGTTGGTCTACAGTGATATTTATTTAGGCATTATCCCAATGGGCACCACTAATGCGTTAAGCCACACTTTATTTGGTGTCACAAGTAAGTTAATACCCGTGTCGCAGGCGTTAGATATTTTAATTCAAGGCCATCACCAACGTATTGATACCGCAGTGTGTAACGACACCATTATGTTACTGCTGGTGGGGTTAGGGTTTGAGCATAAAATGATTCAAAAAGCCGACCGCGAAACCAAGAACGACATGGGCCAGTTAGCGTATTTAAATGGCTTATGGGAAGCCATTGATGAAAATCAATCGTTATCGATACGCTTACAGCTCGATGATGGTGAAACCCACACTATCGACACCACCAGTTTAGTGGTTGCCAATGCCGCGCCATTTTCCAGCGTATTAGCTCAGGGTAATGGCGAACCGATTATTAATGATGGTTTACTCGACATTACCTGGATTGAGGCAAGTGAGACTTCGCCACAACAATTGCTCAGCATGACCGAGTTATTGTTTGCAGGCTTAACAGGCAGTCGAGACCAAAACGCTGCAAATAGTGCGATTCATCATCAACAGGCGAAAAAAATCTATTTAACAACCGATACTCAGTTTAAGTACGTGATTGATGGCGAGCTGTTTGAGGCTGATGATATGCGTATTGAGGTGAAACCCAAGTCGTTGTCTGTGATGATTCCACAAGGGTAATTTTCTTCTTCTGGCCTCAGGCCATTAAGGTCGTGATGCTTCGCCCACGACAGTGTGAATAAACGTTAGTTTGATTCAAGTATATCTATATGGGTCGGTTAGTTTAAATTTGTCTTCCCGGCAATGCTTTTGAGCCGGGATCCAGGTGTTTGTTTTTATTTTGCTTATGGCCTGCGGCCACTAACGTCGTGGCGCTTCGCCCACACCAGAGCAAAGGGGTAAAGCGCTTGTACCCCTTTGCAAACCCTCAGCGTTCCGGCAACATTTTCTGATGAGCGAAAAAATTGCGACGGAAATTTAATCCAGCTTTGGGCCGCGTTTATAGTCTGCTTCGGCCAACTCTTTATGGTAAAGAATAAAATGCTAACGCTTCAGATGGGAGTCTGATGTGAATGGATTCACGAATGTCGTGGTGGCATGGATGCCAAGGAACGACCCTTCCCCTCTAAAGCTAGCCAGACATCCATGTCTGGACTCACGTCATTTTCTTCAACGGCCTCAAGTTCAGAGTTGAATTTGGGCGTTTAAAAGCTAAAACCAACTCGTTTTTGGACATAAACGGTTTAGGTGCTAAGATCTAATTAGTGAGTTTCGAATTAAAATTTCTATGGTTTAACGTTACGAGCATGCGCTCGAACTTTTGAACGTCGCGGGAGACAGTAGGCCCGAATGACAAAGATTGTTATGTATGAATTTGAAATCGAAGCTCCCCGCCAGATATTTTTATATTGCCAAAATTACCGGTAAGCTCAAATCCACTATCGACTACCTGCAATGTATCAATGTTGCCATAATCAATTGAACCGTCTGGATCAATAGATGGCATTACAACTGATTTGGGCTTTAAACCAGATACGGAAACTGCATTAGTGAATTGAAGTATTGCTTTTCGGTAGTACGTATATTCATTTAACTTTGGCTCGGCATAATATCTGGACTCAGGCCAGATGCTGGCCTCAAGCTCAAAGCAAAGACAGTTATTCTCATAACTCCAATCTAAAACGAAAGAGTCAGTGAGATTGATACCTTTTAATACTTCCATTTGACTCCAACCCATAGTCATTCACATATAACGCCCCGCTATTAAGCGAACTGTAAATTTAGGTACAAGGCAACTGATAATCGAGATTACTAACCATATAAGGTGAAATGTTGTGATTTCAAAGCCTCTCTCGAACGAAAATGATTCGGATATAACCAATGCTATTCCCATAGAACCACCAAATGTAAATGTATAAACACTCGGTAATATCAGCGCATAAGATAACTTTTTTTGAACGATTAACGATATCGTATACGAAACAATAAAGCATATTGTAAATGGGAGTAGTCCAATAAAAACGCTATTCCTTATAATAATAAAGGTTGGCGATAACGCTAAAAAAGCGCCTGCTAACACAGCAAAAAATATGGTAACTATATTTAATGTTTTAAGTATACGACTATCCATATGGTTCATTTAACGTTTTAGTATTTATGCGATGCGTATTTATCTCGCTTAGACCAGTGAAAACACGCACAGTTAACTATCTGTATGCAAATAACTTATCAGCTTTCAATTAAATACACCATACTGAAAAACGCGAATGTGAATTGACTTAAAAACACTCAAAACTAATTAAGTTTGAATATGACGGTATACCCATCCAGTTTCGCTCACTCATGATGAACTCTATATGGATTGGATAAACTGGGTCAACTAAGGATTAGGAAAGCGAGATAACTATGCATTCCAAACACATATTGGGGCATAAATGAGTTACGTATATTGCTTGCAACAGTTCAAATTCAACTCTGAACTTGAGGTCGTTGAAGAAAATGACGTGAGTCCAGACATGGATGTCTGGCTAGCTTTAGAGGGGAAGGGACGCCCCATCTGAAGCGTTAGCATTTTCGAATAAGGCTGAAGAACACCGAAACGCGGTCAAAAGCTGGATAATTTTCCGTCGCAATTTTTTCGCTGCTGTTGTTTGGTTAAAAAGCGAAAATGTTGCCGGAACGGCAGGGGTGATCCAAGAGGGGATTGCTGTTGATCCCCTTTTGGCCCGTGCAGGGTGGAACCTTGCGATCTTAATCTGGTGTGGGCGAAGCGCCACGACGTTAGTGGCCGCAGGCCATTGTACAAAAGAACAAAGCTAACACCTGGATCCCGGCTCAAAAGCATTGCCGGGATGACGATATTGGTGTGCCCGACTCAAAAGCACTGCCGGGATGACAATATTGGTGTGTCCCAGCTTAAAAGTATTGCCGGGATGATTGGATTGGTAAATTCCAACTCAGAATCTCTTCTGGGATGATGAGTTTCTTAATCTTCTGAGCTGGTTTGATCTTCGTATTTACTCAGTTTGTTGTACAAGGTTTTGACACTAATGCCGAGTTGCTTGGCTGTGTCATTTTTATTGCCGGCGGTTTGATCGAGTGCTTGATAGATTGCGACTTTTTCAAGTTCATCTAAACGCATACCTGCGGGGATTTGGACATCTTCTTCCGCTGACTCGGTAGACGGTTCTAGCGGGTTAATATTGATATGGCTGACATCAATAATATCGTCGGCAAGAATATAAGCGCGTTCGATTGCATGCTTTAACTCTCGCACATTGCCAGGCCATTTTTGTTGTTGAATAAGAGCTAAAGCATCGTCAGTAAAAGCTTTACTGAGCTTTTCTGCAGCATTGCGGTAGGCTAAAAAGTGTTGGGCGAGTCCGCTAATGTCGTTGCCACGGTCACGTAACGGCGGCACGTTGATAGGAAAATGCGCTAAGCGGAAATACAAATCTTCACGAAAATGTCCGTTTTCAATGGCTTTAGCGGGATCGCGGTTGGTTGCTGCCACAATACGGACATTGGCTTTTTTTACATTAGGGCTGCCGACTTGGCGATATTCGTTATTTTCGAGTACCCGTAACAGTTTAACCTGATGCTCGAGTGGCATTTCGGTGACTTCGTCTAAAAATAACGTGCCACCTTCAGCTTGTTCAAATACGCCGGAATGATCTCGATGTGCGCCTGTAAACGCGCCTTTCACATGGCCAAATAATTCACTGTCGACTAGTTCTGGGCTTAATGCGCCGCAGTTAATGGCAATAAATGGCTCGTTAACACGGTTGCTGGCTAAGTGAATCGTATTGGCAACCAACTCTTTGCCGGCTCCGCTTTCACCAATAATCAATACATTACTGTCTGTTACCGCAACCTTACGCGTCGTTCTGTACAGCTTGTGCATGGCTCGTGATGAACCCACTAGTAAACCATATTGATCAAGCTCGCTTGAAAAAGGTTGGTGTTTTTTAGCCGATTTGGTCACTAAGTCTTGGGCAAAATCTTCTAAGGTATCGTCAATCAACGTCATATCGTAAGGCTGACGAAAATGATAACCCGCCCCAGTTGCCATTAATTTGTCTAGGTTGGGGTTCGGTTTGCCTTCGCTTAAAAAGATAAATTCGATATCAGCCATTAATTCGCTATTGGCGATATCGAGATAGTCTTGTTGGCTTAAATTGGCGAGTTCGATAATGGCCACATCTACGGCATTGTCTTCAAGTTGAGCTAGCCAAGGTCGCTCGATGCTACTGGCTATTTTATTGAAATGTTGGCAACTCGGAATTTGTAAGAGCTGAGTTTGTGTTTGCGGCTGGCGCAAATGGTAAAAAAGTACTGGACGACCCATGCCGATATCACTCCCTGTCTGTTAATAACCAATGTATGTCGAAGATGTAGATTTGACAATTACAGGCGGTAATTTTTTCCTGTTCGGCGTTTTCCCCGAGGCTTGTTTATTAGCATAACAATTTAAAATCAGTAGGTTAATTAAACTTTGTCAATGTGCACGGATTATGCAAGTAAACATAATGACTTAATTTTACATTTATTAGCAAGTCATCATGCATGTTAATGATAATCATTAACTAATGATAAGGAGATATGACGTTGAATAGAACACGATCAAATGAGGTTATGCACGACGGAAGCGACTTATGGTTACTCAATGAAGCCATTGATTTATGCCAAGCAGGACAACAGTTTTATACCCAGGCCACAAAGGGGGCCGACGACTACAATATCAAACGTATTTTTAGCCATATGGCAGAGATCAGAAAAAGTATCTTAAGCCGACTAACGGCATTGTTTAAGCAGGTTGAGCCGAGATATCCGCAAACGATTGAGAGTATTAATACGTTAAGGCCGTCGCTGAGCCCTTTTTATGCCGAAGCAGAGAGAGCCATAGAACAAAAGCGTTTGGCAAAAGCCATTAAGGTACTGGTTACCGCAGAACAGTATGTGTTAAATCGACTGAAACTTGCCGCTAAGCGTGCCAATAGCCAACAAGTCACCCGGCAATTGGCTGAGGGCATCGCATCGCTGCAAATAAGCTGCGACAGCATGAAAAACTTGCAGTTTAACGAGTCGACTCCATCACCCTGAAAATTTTACATCATGTCGGTAAAAAAGTCCGATATTCACTCACTGCTATTAACGGATTTACAGTGGAATAAAATAACAAGTTAATTTAAAACAGACTGTTATAAAACTTGGCACAGTTCGCGCATTACCTAATATGTAAAACAGCATTAACACTAACAATGGAGAATATCTTTATGAAAAAGACTACATTATCAGTATTAACAAGCATCGTTCTTGGTTCAATGGCATTTACTGCAAACGCAGCTCAAGATTGGCAGGATGATGCAAAAGATGCATGGATTGATGGTAAAGCTGAAACCACGTTACTGTTAAACACCAACTTAAACTCTTTTGATATTAATACCGACGTAATCGACGGTAATGTGACCTTAACGGGTAAAGTAAACAGCAGTGTTGATAAAGCGCTGGCTGCAGAATTAGTAAAAAGTGTCGATGGCGTTAACGAAGTTAATAACGAATTAACGGTGATGAAGCAGCACAGCAGCGACAAAGATCATGACAGTGATACTTTAGTCGACACCTTAACTGACTCGAAAGTGGCAACCGTGGTGAAAACGCGTTTATTATTTTCAACCGACATATCGGGTACCGAGATTGATGTAGACGTTGAGAATGGCGTAGTCACCTTAGAAGGTACGGTGTCGAGTGATGCCGAACGTGATTTAGCCCTAACCATTGCCAAAAATACCGATGACGTTAAAGAGGTTGTCGATGAGTTACGCATTACTGGGTAATCGTGATTGATATAGCATATTATTAACCAGCCTTCGGGCTGGTTTTTTTATGGGGCAATTTTTAATAGGGTCACTTTTTAATGGAGTAACTTTTTACTGGGGGCAAGCATGATATGCATGATGACAAAATAAGCCGCGATTATTTGGTAGTATCACCGAGATATTGCTCTGTTTTTGTTGTGGCTGCGAGTGCACTGTTAAGCGGTTGCAGTAGCATGTTATGCCAGGCGCAAACAGACAAGGCGACCGATCCCATAAGCTAGTATGACCAGCAAAAACAGTGTGAGCAGCGGGTGAATCAACATATCGATGATGAACGTCGCCAACAACGCTCAGACATTCAACAGTTGCTAGACGAATCTATTAAGCAAAATACCCGCTAACTTTTTCACACAGACCTGAGCATCGTAGTTTTACTACTCAGAACTTGTACCAAGACTTTACGCCAATACCTTATCTGTTCTTTTTCATCATTTTATCCGTAATTGTGTCCAATGTTATCGATAAACTGGAAATAAATAGACGACTGGTCTATTTTTGTTTATCGTAGCGCCAAAATTGGAGATCCTATGAACAAAAATACTACCAGTAAGCAGTCAATTTGTGCTGTCGGTGAAAAGCTGTTTGCTTTACATGGATACAGCGCTGTTGGGATTAAACTTATTCTTGATGAAGTGGGCATTCCGAAAGGCTCGTTTTATCACTATTTTGCCAGTAAAGAGGCGTTTGCCGCAGAAGTCGCACAATACTATTTTGGCCAACGTATTGCGCCGATTGCCATGGACCCTAACGCTAGCTTTAAAACCAATGTGACAGCTGTATTAGGCGGTTACCATCAACTGATTGAATTTTTGTTTAGTGACAGTCAGCCCCGTGGCTGTTTAATGGGTAATTTATTGGTTGAAGTCAATCCGCAAATGACCTTATTGCATAAAACGCTTAATCAACTGTTTGACCAGTGGTTGAGTCTGTTTAATGCGCTTATTGAACAAGGTCAGCAGCAAGGTTTTATTAAAACCGATATGACCGCGAACGTATTATCGAACATTTTTTGGTCAAATTGGCAGGGGACTATGCTACGCTGTCAAATTAAAGCGGATAAAACAGCAGCAAAGCGCGCCATTGTGCAATGTATGCAGCTGATTACCCGTTAAATTAACCTTTATTCAGTGGCTTGTGACGTATTTTGATTGTGTATTTATCTAAAGGTCTTTATATTTCGGTGATTTTTTCGGGTCTGGAGTGAGTCGAGTTGGCTAAAAGAATATTATTTGCTTGTTTAGTGGTGTTGTTGTCTGCGTGTGCATCTAACCCGCCAGTGGTGCGAGCCCCTAAACCTGTGGTAGTTCCACCTATGCTTAAGCTTGAGCCGCCTAAGTGGAGTGAGTCAAACTTACTGAGTTTTCATGATCAATGGAAAGGCACACCCTATCGTTTAGGTGGCCTGAGCCGTAACGGTATTGATTGTTCGGGTTTTGTGTATTTGGCTTACCTAGACATTGTGGGCAGTAAATTACCGCGTTCGGTTAATGCGCAACGTATTTTAGGTAAAGAAGTCCCAAGAAGTCAGCTTGTTATTGGTGATCTAGTATTTTTTAAAACAGGTAGAACCGCACGCCATGTGGGGATTTACATGGGCCAGGATAAGTTTTTACACGCTTCAACCAAAAAAGGCGTTAAGATTTCTAGCTTAAATAATGTCTATTGGAAACCGCGTTATTGGTTTGCTAAGCGCCTAAACAAGCCGATAGAACAGCAAAATATGTCGATAGCCAGTTTAGTTGATTACGCGCGATATCAGGATTAACCCGTAAACCAGAGCTTGACCTGCGTTTGAGATAGATAATAAAAAAGAGGTAAACCGTAAGGTTTACCTCTTTTTTGTTTTTACACTAATGAGGTCGCTGGTTATTCAGCTTCTACAGGCTTACTGCGTTTTGCTAATGCATAGTAAAACAGCGGTGTCAGTAGCAGACCAAATATGGTCACCCCAATCATACCGGCAAACACTGCAACACCAATGGCTTGGCGCATTTCGGCACCAGGGCCACTCGAGAACACCATCGGCACTACACCCATAATAAAGGCGATAGACGTCATTAGAATTGGGCGTAAACGTAAGCGGCCCGCTTCAAGAATGGCATCGAATGGTGATAATCCTTTGTCTTGCAGCTCTTTAGCAAATTCAACAATCAAGATGGCGTTTTTGGTCGCCAGTCCCACCAGAACAATCAGTCCGATTTGGGTAAAGATGTTGTTATCACCACCGTAAATTAATACGCCACTGATTGCCGACAGAATCGTCATCGGAATAATCAAGATAATCGCCAGTGGTAAACTTAGGCTTTCATACTGCGCGGCTAATACCATAAACACTAATAAAATGATTAATGGGAAAATATACACGCCCGCATTACCTGCCAATATTTGTTGGTAGGTGATTTCAGTCCACTCGTAAGTCATGCCATTAGGCAGTGTTTCAGCTAAGATTTTTTCAATCGCAGCTTGTGCTTCACCACTACTAAACCCAGGTGCTGCACCGCCGTTAAGCTCTGCGGTAGTAAAACCGTTATAGTGCATAACGCGATCTGGACCTGCGACATTGGCAACGTTAATAAACGAGCCAATCGGTACCATTTCACCCTGATTATTACGTACCTTGAGCTGAGAAATCTGCTCTGGTGTTTGTCTAAACTGTTCGTCAGCTTGAACATTTACCTGGTATGTACGGCCAAATTGGTTGAAGTCGTTAGCATAAACCGAGCCCATGTAACCTTGTAGCGTGGCAAACAGTTCGTCTAACGATACGGCTTGCTGCTTGGCTTTGGTACGGTCTACTTCAACTTCAAGTTGCGGCACGCTGACTTGATAACTTGAGAACACACCGGCTAACTCAGGTGTTGCCCACGCTTTTTGCATTACTTGCATGGTGACTTTATACAATTCTTCGTAACCGTAATCTCCACGATCTTGAATTTGTAATCTAAAGCCGCCAATTGTCCCTAAACCTTGAACTGGTGGTGGTGGGAAAATGGCAATAAATGCACCGTCAATCGCGGCAAACTTTTGGTTTAACGCTGCGGCAATGGCGCCAGCTGATAACGATGGATCTTTACGGTCGGCAAAGTCATCGAGCGGTGTAAATAAAATCGCGCTATTGGTACTGTTGGTAAAGCCGTTAATGCTTAAGCCAGGGAAGGCTACTGCATGGGCGACACCGGGTTGATCGAGTGCAATACGCGACATTTCTTTCACGATAGCTTCGGTGCGATCAAGTGATGCGGCATCGGGCAGTTGTGCAAAGGCAATCAAGTATTGCTTGTCTTGGCCTGGCACGTAACCTGTTGGCGTGCTGGCAAATTGTAAGCCTGTTACGCCGACTAAGCCGACATACAGCACGCCCACAACCACACCAAAACGAATCACTTTTTTCATTATCCAGCCGTAACCGTCTGACAATTTTGCAAAGAAGCGGTTAAACGGTGCAAATAACCAACCGCCGAGCATTTTGTCCATGCCACGGGTTAAAATATCTTTCTTATCGTGATGACTCTTAAGCAACAATGCGGCTAATGCAGGGCTTAAGGTTAACGAGTTAATCGCCGAAATAAAGGTCGAAATAGTAATGGTTAAGGCAAACTGTTTATAGAACTGACCGGTTAACCCTGACATAAATGCCGTTGGAATAAATACCGCTGCCAATACTAATGTGGTGGCGATAATCGGGCCGGTCACTTCCTTCATGGCTTTTTGCGTGGCCGCTAAAGGTGCTAAACCTTCTTGGATATTACGCTCAACGTTTTCCACTACAACAATGGCGTCGTCGACCACAATACCAATCGCCAGCACTAAGCCGAACAATGATAATGCATTAAGCGAGAAGCCCATCAAGTGCATAAAGGCAAACGTGCCGACAAGCGAAACCGGTACCGCCACTAATGGAATAATAGAAGCGCGCCAGGTTTGTAAAAACAGCACCACGACTAACACCACGAGTAAAATGGCTTCTAGCAGGGTTTTAACAACCGCTTCAATCGAACCACGTACAAATACCGTAGGGTCATAAACGATGTCGTAAGTTAAGCCTTCTGGGAAGGTGGCCGACAACTCTTTCATTTTGGCGCGAACGTCATCAGAAATCTGAATCGCGTTTGAGCCCGACGCCTGGAATACTGGCAATGCCGCAGCATCTTTATTGTCTAGCATTGAACGCAGTGCATAAGTTGATGCGCCTAATTCAACACGGGCAACATCTTTTAAGCGAGTGATTTGAGCCTGGTCGCCTACTTTTACAATAATGTCTTCAAATTCTTCTACATTACTTAAACGACCCTTTACATTAATCAGTAGCTGAAAATCACTTTCGCCACTGGGTTGAGCACCTAGGCTACCTGCGGCAGCTTGTTGGTTTTGCTCACGAATAGCGGCAACGACATCATTTGGCGACAAACCAATAGCAGCCATTTTATTAGGGTCTAACCACACACGCATACTGTAGTCGCCCGCGCCAAATACGCGCACAGCACCTACACCTTCAATCCGTGCGAGTTCGTCTTTAACTTTTAACACCGCATAGTTAGACAAGTACAACATGTCATAACGGTTATCGGGTGAGGTTAAATGCACCACCATGGTTAAGTCTGGTGATGATTTTTCGGTCACAATACCTAAACGCTGTACTTCTTCTGGTAAACGTGGCTTAGCACGTTCAACTCGGCTCTGTACCTGGGTTTGCGCTAAATCAACATCAGTACCAATCGCAAACGTGATCGTTAAGGTCATGCGGCCATCAGAGGTAGCTTGAGATGACATGTAAAGCATGTTCTCAACGCCGTTGATTTCTTGTTCAAGCGGTGATGCGACTGTTTCGGCGATTACTTTTGGGTTTGCGCCAGGGTAGTTAGCGGTTACCACCACCGTTGGCGGTACCACTTCTGGGTATTCGGTGATCGGTAATTGCCAAACCGCTATCGCGCCAGAGATAAAAAATAATAGCGATAAAACAGCGGCAAAAATCGGTCTTTTAATAAAGAATTGCGACAACATGAAAGTATTCCTTAGCCTTGACTTGCTTCATCAGCAACTTGTGCTGTGAGCGGCTGATTATCAAATAGTAACTGCGCCTGGTGCAGCGCTTCTATTTGGCTGCTTTCGGCCATTTCGGTCAATTTTGGGGTGATAGTGACGCTAGGACGCACTTTTTGTAAGCTATTTACGACAATTTTCTCATCTGGTTGCAAACCCTTGGTTACGATACGTAAGCCGTGGATTTTTTCACCTAAAGTAATGCTACGGTATTCAAGGGTGTTTTCATCGTTAACCACTAACACGTACTTGTTGCTTAGGTCAGTAAAGATGGCCTTGTCGTCGATTAAAATACCTTGATATGACGCACTACCTGCAATACTAATACGGGCAAATAAGCCAGGCATTAACATGTTGTCTGGGTTAGCAAACGTAGCTCGTACACGGATAGTACCGGTTTGTTGATTGACTGAGTTGTCGACAAAATCGATCACACCTTGATAAGTAAATTCGGTTTCATTGGCCAATGCCATTAATACCGTGTTGTTACCTGAGCGTGGATCCTGGCGTTTGTTTTCAACTGAAAGCGATGCATATTTAAGGTAAGTTTGCTCGTCGATATCAAAGTACGCATACATGTTTTCGATTGAAACTAGGCTAGTCAGCTGAGTTTGTCCCGCAGTGACATAGTTGCCCGCGGTTTCATTGGCATAAGATACGCGGCCAGTAATTGGCGCGGTGACTTGGGTGTATTCAAGGTTTAGCTTGGCACTGGTTAACGCCGCTTTCACCGAGGCTACAGCCGCAGCTGTTTGGTGCATGTTGCTGCGACGAGTATCAATTAACTCTTCAGAAACCGCTTGTTGACTAAACAATTTGTTTGCACGGTCAAAGTCATTTTTTGCCAATTGGTTAGCCGATTGCGCACTGGTTAGCTCAGCTTGAAGACGTTCGACTTCAGCGGTAAACACGTTTGAGTCAATGGTAAACAACACATCGCCTTTGTTAACCAATGCCCCTTCTTTAAAGTTTACTGATTCGATATAACCCGACACGCGCGGTACCAATGTGACTTTTTCTGGTGCTTGTAAGCGCCCAGTAAACTGGTCCCACTCGGTAATACGTTCATGAATGACGTTAGCAACACTCACTTCAGGGGCTGCAGGTGCACCTGCTTGTTGTTGCGCTGGAGCTTGCCCACAAGCCACAAGTAGTAATGCCGTTAGGCTAACTAACAACGTGGATTGAATTGATTTAAATATAGTCATGTTACTTTCCTCTAATCAATAGCTTTTACGTTGTTTAACGGGCTACTGGTTGCGTTACTTTTTGTCTGTTGCTACAGTTTTATACCGGTCGGTATGAAATTGTTCTGTACCGAACGGTAATATATAGATTAAAATAACCCTGTCAACGTATTTTGTACCGATGAGTATGAAATTATTTTGACCAAATGTTCATTTAGTGTGAAGATGAAATAAGCACATACGACAAAGTGTTTGTTGTGGCGCACATCAATGGGTAATTAATCACTCATTTTGTGATAAGTCGGCACACAATTAGCACAATTTGTGGTTTAATAATGCGCATAAATATGCCCGCCTTAGATTAGTGTTTTTATTTAACACTATGATAATAAAGGGTTCGTTAAAATATGAGGTACAACTTATGACAATAACTAAAGCCGCTTGTGTTGGTCGCCCACGTGGGTTTGATATCGACATCGCTTTGGAGCAAGCGCTTAATGTGTTTTGGCGTAATGGTTATGAAGGGACTTCTTTAAACGAACTCACCGAGGCGATGGGCATTAAAAAACCCAGTCTATATGCGGCATTTGGCAATAAAGAGCAGTTGTTCTTTAAAGCTATCGACTTATATGAAAATCGACCAGACTCACTGTTTAATATTGCCTTTCAGCACGATCACATTGCCGATGTCATCCGCGGATTATTGCTCGGTGCTGCTGCCCAGTTTACCGATTGCAGCCACCCACAAGGTTGCGCATTAATTAACAGCACATTGTCGTGTAGTGAAGCGAGCGAGTCGATTAAACAAACCGTGTTAGCGCGTAAATTAAAGCATAAGCAACAGTTGGCCGATCGATTTGAGCAAGCTAAGCTCAAAGGCGAATTACAAGGGCGTTGTGAACCTGTGGTATTGGCTAGCCTGATGACCGCATTGTTTCAAGGTTTGTCGATGCAGGCGTCGGAAGGGGCAAGCGTTGATGAGTTGCAAAAAGTCGCGACTATGGCTGCCGAAGGTATTTTAACGGTTAGTGTTAAGCGTTAATGTTTTTAAACGTTTATCAGTTTTAAACACCTATAAGTCTTACACGTAAGCAAGGTTGTAAACTCAACATAAGCATTGATACTGATACTGCACGAGTCATTGCAGGCAGTATCAATATTGTGGGCTTATATGGAGGTTTAATAGGGCTAGGGAAATTAACAGCCGCTAGTGGTAATACCGTAAGATATTGGACCTGATGCATTAGTAGTGTTTACATTGTAAAGCAAGTTACAGCCGTCAAACGTGGCAAACCCCTTAGGCACTATGTACATAGATGCTCCGCCAGGTACGTTGAATATTCCCCAATCAGCATTAATCGCATCATTTGCATTAACCATCACTTCAAATGAACCATCAAGAGCCAGTGTAACATTAGCTCCAAGAGGCGTTAAATATCCCAATGTTGTACTGGCAGCACTACCATTCAATGTCACCGAACCAGGGTCGAGTTTTTCCTGACCTGCCAATACTGCCTTTGAATACACTAGGGTATTAGCCGACTTCAATGCACCTTGTAAACCATTTAAATTGGCTATGACCGCATCACTTTTTAAGTTTATAAACTTCGGCGCGGCGACCACGGCCAAAATTCCTAAAATAATAATCACTACCACTAATTCAATTAAGGTAAAACCGCGTTGTTGTTTTTGCATAATAAATCCAATGTTTGAATAGCTGCGATTAGTATAAGGAACCGCCTGGCTGATGTCATTTTTTGAGGCGGTTTGCATTTATGGGTCTGTAATTTTGTGATGTAGATGTTTTTTGGTAGATTAGCTGCCTATAACTAAATTCTTGAATTAACCTCCATGCTAATCGAGGTTAATGACCCCACATTAGGGAAATATCACCATGAGTAAAGCTAAAATCGGCATCGTGACCGTCAGTGACCGTGCGAGCGCGGGTATATATGAAGACTTATCTGGTAAAGCTATTATTGATGTATTGAGTGAGTATTTAACTTCAGAGTGGGAGCCTGTATACAAGGTGATCCCAGATGAACAAGATGTGATAGAAGCCACCTTGATTGATCTTGCTGATAACCAAGATTGCTGCTTAATTGTCACCACGGGTGGTACCGGCCCTGCAAAACGCGATGTCACCCCTGAAGCAACCGAAGCTGTGTGCGACCGCATGATGCCAGGTTTTGGTGAACTGATGCGCGCGGAGTCATTAAAGTTTGTTCCTACAGCTATTTTATCACGTCAAACAGCAGGGCTACGTGCCGATTCGCTAATAGTGAATTTACCCGGCAAACCTAAGTCTATCCGTGAATGTTTAGACGCGGTATTCCCTGCCATTCCGTATTGCATCGACTTAATGGACGGACCATTTTTGGTGTGTGACGAAGCGGTAATAAAGCCGTTTAGACCTAAAGCGAAGTAAGTCTAAAAACATTTAGCTTTTACTATGTTAAAACGTGTCGTGAGGATGAACATTAAATTCAGACGATACGTTTTATAACCATTGTGATGTAGAAAAAAAGTCTTCCTAGTGGTGGTACTAGCTTGCTATGGTGTGGAATCATCGCTGGTAGTGCTGGAGGATATTTGGGGTCTAAGCATGGGAGCAATTATATAGGAGATAAAGCAGAACTTTTGTATGAGGTGATGGAAAAATAATGTCAACAACAGATCTCATAGGACTTTTATTAGGCAGCAGCTTTGTATTTTTGGGTTTATTTGTTTTGTTGCCAATGTTGTTATACATATACAAATCATGTATTAAGTCAGTAGAAGGGGTATTGGAGGGGGAGCGTGAATATTTCTTTAACAGGACATGGAATACTTCATTATGCAAGTGTTTTTATGTTTGACTGGTATGCTAAACGATATAATTTATTTCATTTAAAAGATTGTATTCCAACAAAAATTACACGTATTTTTAAAATATATTATGTTATTTTTATGATTGATATGCTCCTCTTTGCAGCTATGATTATTTTAGATTACCTATATCCAAATATAAAATAGTTTAGTATTACTAATGTATTTTTTTCAAAAAAACACATTGTTAACAAGAATAGCCGACTACTTTGCCTGTACCGTTAGTCGTCGGCACATCCGCACAAATACTACAAGTTTTTAAACTGTTGCTTGAGCTCAAAGTCGCTGTCGGTTACCAATCTTTCTAGCACTTGTATGCGCTCAATCAATGCCTGGTTTTGTGCTTTCATGTCTGCGAGACCATCGGCTTCGGCTTTTTGTTTGTGCTTTAAATAGTGCTTAAACATTTCGGATGCCGTAGTACCAACAATTACGATAAATACCAGTGCGATAATCGCCATATCATCGTTCATAATCACTCCTTAATTATTCAACCTTGTATATTATCCAGCCTTAACGGATTGCCGCGAAGGCTGGATGACGTTTACATATTTTTATCAGTTATTCGTTATTAGTCACTCTTGGTACAAAAGCTTATAAACCAAAGACCACTTTTTCACTTTTTAGTGACTTCTCTAATCCTGCGGCCAGTGCCACAGCAATGATTAAGGTGGCCACCGATGACACGATTAACTGCATCATTGGGATTTCGCGGCCTTTAATAAAGTCCATTAACGCTTGTTGTTGACCCGATACCGGTAACCACTGCAATACGTCTGGGGCAATGTTGTAACTGGCTGCCATTGACAGTGCCAGCGGTACAAATAACACCATGGTTAAGTATGATTGCGCTTCTTTAAAGGTTTTGGCCATAAACGACACGTACAATTGCAAGGTCGCTGCCATGAGTGCGACAGGGATACCGACCAGGAACATAAGCCCCATAAAGTCCTGGCTAATGTTGACGGTAAAGCCGATTTCTTGCCAAGGCACAAAGGGGTAAGCTACTTTTGATACCAGCAAGATTAAAATGAGTCCCAGCAGTGCAAAGCAGGTTACGGCAATAATTTTACCGATGACTAATTCGCGGGTGCTCATTGGGTGACTGAGTAGTAATGCCAGTGAGTTACGCTCACGTTCGCCAGCACTGGTGTCGATGGCGAGGTTCATGCCAGAAATAAACACTGAATACATCATGGTGAAAATAGCGATGCCTAAGATCATCCCGCCTTTAGAATCTGCCGTGGCCTTGTCTTCAACATTGATTTTGATTGGCTGAGTAATGCGCGGATTAATCCCGCGGGCAATTAAGCGAATACTGCCCATTTCCGAACTGTACGTTTGTAATTGACGCTCAAGACGGCGAATAGACTTTTGCAGCTTTTCATCTGAGTTATCAGCAACCAATAACACTTCTGCCGGTTTGGCCTTGGCCATGTTTGCTGCGTAATCGTCACTGATGGTTAAGATGATTTTTTTCGCTTCGTCATCGTCACCATGATTAATGCCGTTATTGCTTAAGTAGCGCACTAAATCTGGGGCGTTATTGGCATTATTAATCTTGATGCTAAGATCTTCTGGGCTAGACAGTTGACCAATTAACACCATAAATAGGCCACACATGATCAGTGGCGTACCCATGGCATAATATAAACCTGCCATGACAGAGCGTTTGTCTCGTGCGGCATCAATAAGCTCTTTGCGCACCATTGCGAGTATCATTTTCATTATGCTGCAATCCCTTCGTCAGTACCGATAAGTTCGATAAATGCATCTTCTAGTGAGTCTTTGCCCGTTTGCTGACACAGTTCGTCAGGGCTACCAATGGCGACTACTTTGCCGTTTGCCATCACAATGACGCGGTCACATAATGCGGCGACTTCTTGCATGACATGACTTGAAAACAATACACAGTGACCTTTCGCTTTGAGTTGCAATAAAATGTCGCGCAGTAAGCGAGTACTCATCACATCAAGTCCGCGGGTGGGCTCATCTAAAATGATGTTACTTGGCTGATGCACTATGGCTTGTGCCAGTGCGGTTTTCATCCGCTGACCTTGCGAAAAACCTTTACAGCGACGGTCGCTAATGTCTTCTAGCTTTAATTGCGCAATCACATTGGCTGTGGCTTCTTTGGCTTGCTTGCGTGACATGCCGCTGAGCTCGGCAAAGAAACTAATGTATTCACGCGGTGTAAGGCGCTCGTACAATCCAAATGGATCAGGAAATAAGCCTAATTGCTTTTTTGCACCTATTGGGTCAATCGCTACATCAATATTGTCTACTGTGGCAGTGCCAGAGTCAGGCTTAAGTAAGCCAAATAAGGTGCGTAAACAAGTAGTTTTTCCGGTGCCATTAGGCCCAAGTAACCCGGTGATTTGACCATTTTCAGCGCTAAAGCTTAAATCGTCTAACGCCTGCACATCGCCAATTTTTTTGGTTAAGTTTGCAACAGTAATCATGACTATTCCTTATCTGCAGCAGTGGTGGCTGGCGCTGTTGTGTCGGTTTGAGTGTCAGAGCTTGCCGGTGCAGCGTCTGTCGATTTGGTGTCTGTTGCTTTAGCCTCTGTTGATTCTGGTTCAGAGGTTGCGGCTACCGGTAGTATTTCTACCGTGTTGGCATTGAGGTAAAAGCTGCGGCGTACGTCTTTTTGTAAACATTCACCGTCAATGTCTTTTAATGATCCTTGTTCAACCAATTGAGCCACTAAATCATTACCACAACTTTGATAGGCCACTCCGTGCGTCGCGTAAGGTGCAATAAAATGCTTCGACTTGGTAAGCTTTTCTTGTGCCAATGCGCCCCAGTTTGGTGGTGTCGCAGGGTCAAGCTCGCCAGACAATAATAGGGTGGGTATGTCGCTGTCGACGGGCTCGCTAAAGCTGTCATCTTCAGGGGGCATTTGCCATACCTGGCAGGTTTTTTCTAGTCCATCTAGCATGCTGCCACTGATGTAAGACTCTTTAGCATCTTTACGCATTTGTTCGGTAATGCGGTGAATATCTTCGCCACATACTATTGACGCGTGCATGCCAATGGCAATGCCTGTGCTGTCGGCTGTTAAGGCGTAAATACCTAAAATGGGTTGGTAGTTGCCTTGTGCTGCCTGGTGTATCGCGTGAGGAATAAGCGCACGGATATTGGGCATATACATTGCCATGCGGATAGCCCCTGAGTACTTACTGCGAGTGAGCAAAAAGTCGCTAGGTTCATCGGTTTGTGGGTCGCGCACTTTTTGGCTAATCGGTGCATCTGCAAGTTGTTGATCGACTTGATTGTATTTGTCGACTAAATCAGGAAACTGCTGCTGACATTCAGGAGTGCTTTTACAATCGCGCCACAGCACATTTAAACCCCGTTCAATGGAGCTACCAATGGCGACGACGCTCTGCTGCATAGGCACTACACCGTCTAATGTTACCGTGGCTAGTGCTTCAGGGTAATGACGCATATAAAGCTGTGCCATGCGTGTACCATAAGAAATACCGTAAACATGCAGCTTTTTGTAACCTAAATATTCACGAACCGCTTCAAAGTCTTTTAATGCGGTGTTACTGCCGTATTGGGTGACGTCTGCATCAATCTCCGCTAAACATTTTTCGGTTATCGCCAGCATGTCGAGGTTGTCTTCATTAACGCTGAGCGTATTTAAATCACCGTCATCGCAGCTCAAAATATTTGATTGGCCAGTACCGCGTTGGTCGATGAGTAAAATATCGCGTTGCTGGCGTACCTTAGTCAACATGCTGTTAAAGCCTGCGGCATTTTCGATAGCCGATTGGCCTGGGCCGCCAGCGATGGCTAATAGCGCTTCATCTGGGTGGGTGTTTTTAATTGCGGGTAAAATTGCAAAATGAATGTCGATTTGCTTACCGTCAGGTTGCTTTGGATTTTCTGGTACGCTGATTTTTCCGCATTGAAACTGCTCGTCTAGGCCATCTAAATAACAGGTAGTTGTTTTAGCTGGCGCAGTCATTGCGGTGTCTGCGGTATCTGCAGCACTGTTGTTAGCAAGCAAAATGGCCACTGCCACTGCAACCCAGCGGCTAGCGCGAGTTACCGATTGGCATAAACCTAAAGCGCGTAATCGCGATATTGAGCTTGTGTTGATAAACTTCCTGTTGATCATCGGAACGTTTCCTTTTTGCATTTCATGACGATTATGATACCTTAACATCTAGTGTATGAGTGTATCAATGTATTAATACAGTTACTAAAGGCTAATGTTAGAATTACTAAATGTCAATCCCAGCAGTGGCGAACCCATTTATCGACAATTGCACGATCAAATCGTGCGCTTAATTGTCGGCGGACAATTGCACCCTGAAGATGTACTACCTTCAGTGCGCCAATTGGCCGAACATTTGGCGGTAAACCCAATGACAGTGTCGCGTGCGATGCAACAACTTGTCGACCAGGGCTGGATTGAGCGTCGTCGTGGCCAGCCGTCTCGCGTGGCCGCCAGAACCTCTGCGAATAATGCTTCTGGTAGCAGTTTATTAGCACCGCAGTTAAGCGCATTAGTTGAGCAAGCACAACAATTAGGTGTGGATTACGACGAGTTACAGCAATTGTTAAAGCAGTTTTGGGATAAAAAGTAGTTATTATTTAGTTGAATGTTGATAGGAAAGTCGAACATGGAAGCCGAAGATAAGCCCGTTTTACAGTTTAATCTAGTCAATAAAATCTATGCCGAGACAACTAAGTCTGCAACCGGACATAAGGTGTTGAACGATTTGTCGATGACACTTTACCCTGGCATGGTGGTAGGATTACTCGGTCAAAACGGCGCGGGTAAATCGACATTAATGCGTTGCGCGTTAGGGATTGTCGATATCGACAGCGGCAACATCAACACCTTAGGTGAATCGCCTGAAGCGCTATCTATTGCCGCAAAACAGCGTATTGGCTATGTACCACAACAGCCTTTTGGTTATGAAGGCTTCACCATCGATAAAGCCTTAGAATTGCACCGCAGTTTTTATTCCCATTGGGACATCGCCTTAGAGCAAGACTGGTTAAAACGTTTTGATTTAGATGTCACTCAAGCCGTGCAAAAACTGTCTGTCGGTCAGCGCCAATCTTTAGCATTAATCATGGCGATGGCGTATCGACCAAGCTTGTTATTACTCGACGAACCCGTTGCCAGCCTCGACCCTATCGCCCGTCGGCAATTTATGGGTGACTTATTTGATCTCGCCCTCGATTCTGGCTCGGCAGTTTTATTTTCATCGCACATCACCTCCGATTTAGAACGTGTCGCCAGCCATGTTGCACTAATTAAAAAAGGCGAGTTAGTGCTGTTTAAAGAAATTGATGCCCTGCGCGAAGAGGTTAAATTACTCAGTATTAGCGATGACACTCAGTTACCTGCAAACTATAAAATATTAAGCCAAACCGGGCAAACCGTGCTGGTGGACACCCAGGGTAATCCAGAGGTTATTGCAGGTGTACAAAATGAAAAATCATTAAATTTAGAACAGTTATTTATGGAGCTGCACCGATGAGTGCGCTGCAAACTCACAGCCCACTAGCTACATGGCGTAAACCATACCAAGGGATGTTGCGCTTATGGTTATATGACTTAGGCAGTGTCAGCTTTTTGGGCACAAGCCTGCTTGGGTTGGTATTGGGGATTGTGTTGTTAATCAGCGGAAAAACCGACGTGGTGAGTTTGTTTTTTGCAATGTCGACAGTCTCTGCCGCTGCCAGTATTGCCTGGCAGTTAAATCGTTTAGTGGCGACTGAGTACAGCCAATTAATTCCGGGTTATCAAGCCAATGTATTGCAACAAGCACTGACTATTGCAGTGGCTATTATTAGTTTGCAGGTGTTGGCGTGTGTGATCTTTTCGGCGTATGACGTGATAGCGCAATTGTGGTTAGCCGTTGCGGTAGGGCTTGGATTTATTTGGCTCTGCTTGTGGCGTAGCCACTATTTTCACTTATCTTTTGCGCTGTTTATTATGGTGCCATTTTTAGACGAGCTCGCCTCTAGTGTGTCGCAGTGGGCCAGTTTAATCATTGTCGCTATGCTGTTTTATCGTGTGACTGTTTTGTGTCGGCAACTGCGCTGGAACAGCGATGCTCGGGTGGTGTATCTCAATGCTGTGCAAATGGGTTTGATGTGGTTACCAAGTATTAAAGGTTTCGCGTGGATTAGCAGATTCGAGCGCTTGTTTCATCCAATGAATTTCTTTATTGGCCCAGTATTAACCATGATGATGTTAGCCCTGCCTGTTATTGCTATCGGGTTAATGCTGTTTTCGTGGCTGTTTGACTTTAATCTGCCTGCGATATTTTTAATTGCTCAATTCTCGGTAATAAGCTGTGCGATTATTCATTGGAGCCGTATTCAGCGTTGGCGTGCCACCGAAAGCTTATTTTTATTGCCTTGTTATAGCGGGTTAAACGGGATGAAAGACGCCTTTTTTTACAGCCAATATCGTTTTATTGCGGCTATGGTGTTCATTGTCACAGGGATTGGTTTATTGCAATTCTTGTTTTATCCACAATTTAGCTTATTGTTTTTAGTCCACTTAGGGTTAAGCACCTTTTGGGGTTGCGCAATTATGCTCGGCACTGGGTCGGCAAGCCGTAATAGCCACCAAGCAACCGCGGCAATGTTGGTGGTGTTTGTACACTCGATAATTGTGTCGATGAGTTTTGCCGCACTAAGAGATGGCGACAGTATTACCCTGTGGCTATTGTGGGATATTCCGTTAGCCGTAGTGGGTGTGTTGGCATTAAGCTGGGGTAAACGTCAACTTTGGAAGCATGGCATCACCGCGCCTTAAACCGGCGTTTGTTGTTTATCAGTTTTGCTTGTGAACGTGATGTTAATCGCACTTATAGAGTAAAAGCTCTTATGGTTTTAATTGGCTTAAGGTAGAATGCAAAAAGCGGAACACCTGTAAGCTAAAAAGGCCACTGTTAAATGTCATTAAATCAATACCACGTCGTACGACTTCTGCAACAGCAAAGTCAGTCTTTAGGCAATAATATTGCTCTAGAAGGCTTCGAAATGCCAGCTCCTTGGCATACTGTTACTTGGAATAAATTCAATACATTAACTGACACTGTTGCCCAGCTGCTGATTGAGTTTGGCTTACAAGTGCAAGACAAAGTAGTGATATTGTCACAAAACTGCCCACAGTGGACTTGTGCTGATATTGGTGCACTTAAAGCGCGTAATGTAGTGGTGCCTGTCTATCCAACCAGTACACTTGAACAAGCGGTGTTTATTGTTAATGACGCTCAAGCAAAATTAATTTTTGCCGGTGATCAGCAGCAATATGACATGGCGTGTGACATTGCCGCTCAAGCCGACTGTGTGCAACAGATTGTCGTGTTTGATGCCAATGTTAGCTTACGCGCTGACAATCACCTGTATTTTGATTCGCTATTAACCGCACAATTTAATCCAAGTGTGACCCAGGAGTTAACCAGCCGACTAGCCAATACCAATCTTGATGACTTGCTCACATTGATTTATACCTCTGGCACAACTGGTAACCCAAAAGGGGTGATGATCGATTACCGCAATTTTGCCTCGATGATCAATCAACATGACCAAAAATTACCTTTTACCGCCGGTGATGTGTCTTTAGCCTTTTTGCCGTTAAGCCATGTATTTGAACGCGGCTGGAGCATGTATGTATTGTGTCGTGGCGGACATAATGTTTATTTAAATGACACCAATAAAATTAAACAAGCTCTGGTTGCCGTTAAGCCGCACACCTTATGTGTCGTGCCACGATTTTTAGAAAAAATTTACAGTGCCGTTCACGACAAAGTCGGTAAAGCGCCTAAAGCACGCCAAGCATTGTTCGCCTGGGCGATGAAAGTCGGTAAGCGTCAATTTGAAGTAGACCAAGGCCGTGCTAAATCGAGTTTATGGTTAAGTGCCCAGTGGACGCTGGCGAACAAGCTGGTTTACAGCAAATTACAACAGGTGCTCGGCGGCCGACTTAAATTTATGCCAGTGGGCGGCGCGGCACTCGATGTCAATGTGGGTAACTTTTTCCACAGTATTAGCGTACCTGTGTTGTGTGGTTACGGCATGACCGAAACCTGTGCCACAGTAACATGTAATACCCTAGATAATCGCGTGCCAGGCTCAAACGGTAAGCCGTTAGATGCCATGCAAATCAAGCTGGGCAAAGACGATGAGATTTTAGTCCGTGGCAACACGGTAATGCGTGGTTATTACAATCGCCCCGATGACACCGCCGAAGCCTTTGAAGACGGCTGGCTAAAAACCGGTGATGCCGGGCGTATTGATGAGCAAGGTAACTTGTATATTACCGACCGCATCAAAGAGTTAATGAAAACCTCTAACGGTAAATACATTGCCCCACAGCGCGTTGAAGGTAAGGTTGCATGTTGCCCGTTTATCGAACAAGTGGCTATTATTGCCGATGCACGCAATTACGTGTCAGCGCTTATTGTGCCAGCATTTGAAGCGTTAAATACCTGGGCCACTGCGCAGGGCATACATGTTGAAAACCCTATTGAACTACTGCGTCACTCGCAAGTGGTGGCGCATTTTGAACAGCGCTTAATCGAGTTACAACATGAATTAGCCGGGTTTGAAAAAATCAAAAAATTCACCTTGTTGCACGAAGCATTCTCGATGGAATCTGGACTTATCACTCCAACACTAAAGCTGCGACGTAAAATGATTTATAGCAAATATCACAGTGAAATTAATGCCATGTATGGGCAGTAACGCTTCATCAAGAACACCCCCAAAGGACGCATTCGCGTCCTTTTTAGTAATACTTAGTGATAATTGTCAGTAGTTCAGTAGCGGTACAATACTCTATTTTAAAATTAGGCAGCATAGAGGGAACTATGGAAATTATCACGGTAAATGGAAAGCCTGTTTTTAGATCTAGCACTCAGTCGTTTTATGACAATCATTTAGCTAGAAAATTGCTAGTGATGTTTTGAAGATATGAGTGTTGAATGATGAAAAATACGCAAGGTGAGGATGTTACTTTTGGGGGATTTCCTCCCTTGTTGTCATTTATAGCCTTTTTAATTGCTTCTGTGCTGATGACTATATCATTAGGTGTAGGGGCATCTATTGCATTGAGTTTTTATTTTGACCCTTCACCAGAAGCAATTTTAGGCGTGTTAGCCGTTTTATCTATCATTTTTTTCTTGGTGAATTACCAAGTTATTCTAGGTTCATTTTTTGCCGTCAAGGTTCTAAAGCTATTCCAATATGCTCTCTTAGTTTTACTGATCCCTATTGTGATAATAGAAGACTTTTCCGTGGAATTATTTATTGCTAAATTGGTTTCAGCAATTTTAGCGATGAGCTCAATTTTTATTTTAGACAGTAAAAAATATCGATTTTTTGTTCAACATCGATTAAATAGTGTTGAAGACTATAAATCTGTTCTTGCGGAGATAGCTGCTGAAGAAGGCGCTAAATATTAAAACCGCTCTTCGTTGATTAAACTCACTTGTAGATCTGTTTTATTGGTCAAAAAGTGTAATCAGTCCTTGGACGTTACCCGCCTTAATTTACCTAGTTATTTCAGGTGAGTTAGTAAAATTAATGGCTCGAAAAGGCAACATAAAAATTATCCATGAATTTCGTTTACATTTAATGGATGCCGTTGGAGTTTCAATGAGCGTTTCTGGTAGCCTATTCAATGGAACAATTGAAACAATGGCTATTGGTATATATGAAGAGCTCGCTGATTGATGAAAAGACAAACTAAAAAGAAAAGTGATGGCGATATTGTCGGATTATTTCCACCTATGAAGTCCATAGGGGCTTTTTTAGCTACGATACTATTCATGATGCTTGCCATATCGCTTTTAAATTTTCTCATTTTAGAGTTTTATTTTGGTATAGTTGATATAGGGAGCGAGCTTCTATTCTTATATTTTGCGGCATTAGTAATTCTTTTCAATGGCTTCAATTATGCAATTGTTAGAGGATCTTTCTTTGCTGTAAAAGTCTTAAAATGGTATTTCTATATTTTATTTATTATATTTTTGCCGACAGTGTTTTTAATCGCACAAGAGGCCACATTTATTTATGCATATCTGTTAGCCGTCATTGTTTTATTCATGTCACTTTACCTGTTACAGAGTAAATACTATCAAATTTTTGTTGAGTATCAGTTTGATGCTTTAGAGGACATCAAGGAAGTTCGTGCTGAAATAGCGGCTGAAGTTGCAGCAGACAAAGCTAAGCATGGAAATAAGTTCTAGTTGTTTGGCTTTAGAGTGACAATGATTTAAGCCGATATTTGATGGCATTTTGTCTGTTTAGTTGATTTTGGCCATCATAGATGAGTACGATTCCCAATCGAGAAAATAATTTTATTCAATTTTTTAGATGGTTACTGTTTGCCCCCTAACATGCCCCAATAATTCCTTCGCAATAAAGACATTTTTAATGACCTTGAGTGAGATGTGTCGTTAGAATGGGTTAATGACATTTGTTCATCGAAAAACATCAATGGACTCAACATAATAAGAAAGGACTTTTTTGTGGCAGACACTCAATTTAACATGACCCTTAAACCGCGTTTTTGTGAAACCGATGCTTTAGGGCACATCAATAACACCGTGATCCCTGTGTGGTTTGAAGCTGCGCGTGAGCCGATTTTTGATATTGTAAATCCAGGGCAAGATTTAACTAAATGGAATATGATTATTGCCGGTTTTACCATCGCCTTCGCCGCGCCAACCTACTACGGCACTGAAGTGACGGTGAAAACTCACATTAGCCGTTTAGGCAACAGTAGTTTTGATATTTTACAAAGTTGTTGGCAAAACGGTAAAAAGACCGCAGAAGCCACTACCACCATGGTGCATTACAATTATCAAACCGAAAAAAGCGAACCATTGGCCGACAATGTGCGCCAGCAATTAGCTGCGTTAACGGGTCCGGTTAACGGCTAATTAGCGCAAAAACTTAACCACATAACTGCAGCTGGCATTAATATGAAAACCTTCAGATTTTGCCCATGCCAGTCCAGTACGCACTAGCTTTTCTGCAATCCCCTGGCCGCGCAATGCTGGTGGAACAAAGGTGCGATGAAAATCAATGCTTTGGTCCGCTAAGTGGTATTCAAGCATGGCTTCAACGCCTTGAATGTTGACCACAAAACGATGTTGTTCGGCTTGGTGCTCTACGGTGACGACGTCTTGATTACTCATGGTGTTATCCTTGTAGTGTATTGATTTCAATATTTATTACAGACATTTACTGATGCTTCGATAGGGCGGCCAGTAATTCTGGGGTTAATTTGGCTTTTTGCCCCGTTTTAAAGTTAAACATCACCACTTTAGCCCAGCCCTGTGTGGTGACCGATTGCTGAGCCTGGCTAAACACGGTGTAATGCATCACGAAGCGGTCTTCTGTAATGTCGCTAATTTTGATGCCTACAATAATTGAGTCAGGAAACGTCAGCGGGCGCTTAAAGCGGGCGTTAGTTTCGCTTAATACCGGGCCTACACCAGTGGTTTTTAAGTCGGCAAGTAGGTTAATTTGATTAAAGAAATCGAGACGCGCCGTTTCAAAATACTTAAAATAGACCGAATTATTAACATGTTGCAGTGCATCCATTTCCCCCCAGGCGACTTGAATTTGAGTGCTGATAGCGTGTTTGGCTAAAAAGTCTTCCATGGGATACCCTGTGTGAGATTGAAATTAAACGCTTGTTTGAAAGCGTCGTTAATCTACCAGTCACAAGACGGAACAACAAGGGTTATGGCCACTGGCCGACAATTTATAAGGACTTTATCTTGCCAAAACCGACATTATTAACCACCTCTAGCACATGGCTGTCGTCTGGTTGGGCGGTATTTTCAGCACGGCTAACAAGGTTACAAACCCAACTAAGCTTACCGCAAAAGTTGTATCTGCTTGCGATAGTATTATTGTTTACTACAGACTCTGTGGTTTGGGTAGCAGTGATTAGTGTTATCGCAATGTCGATTGAGTTTTGGCATTTGTTTGAACGTATGTGGCACAGTTTGGCGGGTAAGGCGGTGTTATTATTGTTTTATGCCATTGTAGCTAACTTTGCGGTTGCCAGTTCAAGCTCGGTGGTAAACGATGTAGTGGGCGTGGCATCGAACAGTTTCAATTACACTCACAACTTTGCAATATTGCTTTATATTCCTGCGTGGAGCGTGATTATGAGCAGTATTGTGTTGTTGCTTTTACAGCTTATTTTCCCGCTAATGTTTAGCGTGTCGTTTTTATTACGTCCCTTTGGTGTGACTAATTTTAGACTGATTAATCATCAACATTTTCATCGCACCACATTTTGGGTGCGAGTGGTGCTTGCGGCTGTGGTGTTGTATCACTTGGCCATGTTAATGGATCTTTACGGCCAAGTAGAAAAAGCCTTAGACGACCCGCAAGTAGTGCAACTCGTTGAAGCCCAACCTGAAGAAGCGTTAATAGTCGAAAACGATTTGGCTTTGGTTGCGAGCGGCCTAGCAAAAGAGGTGAAGCCGAAACCTAAACCAGTACCTAAAGCTAAAACGGCGGCAGAAATAGAGCGTGAAAAAGAATTAGACGCTATCGATGAAATTGCTAAACAACCTTATAACCAACTACGCAGCCAGTATTTTTCGAGCGTGCGTAAAGCGATTGCCTTATTTGCGTTCCAGCTTGAGGCCAATGCCAAATCGCGTTGTAAAAAGTCAGCGAAGTCGCATGTGGTAGAACTTAATGATTATGAAATTTTAGAGATCACTCCTGATATCAATGGCGAATATGGTTACCATTTTGAAGTGAAGAAATGCATCTCGCCGGCGTTTCCCAGTTAAGTCTGGTGAGTTATGGTGAGCTAGGTAAATAAGATGAGTTGGGTGAACGAGCTTTGCTTTTAACGAAAACAAAAAACGACCCTTAAGGTCGTTTTTTTAGTCATATTGTTTAAACCTGAGGCTTAGTCAAAATTCAGCTCATTAAAACTGGTCACTTTTTTACAATCTGCTTGGCGCTGGCCGGCAAAGCGAAGCATTTGGCAGGTTGTCATTCCCGCTGCTGCAGCGGCTTTTAGCTCTTCAGCAACATCTGACACAAACAAAATTTGCTTTGGCTTGAGGCTAATCGTATTGCAAATGTTGCAATAGGCTTGCTTGTCTAATTTATTGCCTGTGCGACTATCAAAATGGCCGCTAAATGAAGGGGTTAAATCACCTGAGTCAGAGTGGCTAAATAACAGTTTTTGCGCTTCGACAGAACCTGAAGAAAAGCTATAAATACGGATACCTTTTTCTTTAATGCGCTCAATGCTGTCGATAAAGTCAGGGTAAATATGCCCTGTAAAATCAACACGATTGTAGCCTTGCTTCCAAATCAAACCTTGTAAGGTTTTCAGAGGAGTAACTTTTCGGTCTTCGTCGATCCACTGCTGTAAAATTTCGGTCACACGCGCTAACGAGGCATCTTGCTCAAGGGCGATATCTTTAATGTCGCTGATGCAACAATCAACCAAAACATTGTGTTGGTTTTGCTCAAGAAACTCAGCCATTGCAGTGCGTGAATATGGAAATAACACATCCTGAATAAAGTTAAGATCGGTAGTGGTACCGGCGGTATCAACGATGATAGCTCTAATACTCATAAGATTTGTGACTCCCAAACAATAATTAACTTAATGATGATCCTATGCTTTATTGGCCGCTAAGGCTAGTGCTATTGATTATATAGCGTCGAGGTTTGACGACTTTTAGTACAAGATGTGAGCTAGATTTAGATAATGCTAAATTGCCTTGTGTTAGTGGGTCTGTTAGGTTCAACAAGGTGTATAAAACAAGGACGATAATATGGCTACAGTAATTAACGGCTACACCACTAAGGGATTGAATTTATGGGGGCGATGCCTGTTTATTGGCTCGCTGTTACTGAGTGTCATCGCTGTAAATACCCATGCTGCGAATGCGCCGAAAATTGATGCATTTCCACAGCCGCAAACCGAGATCCTCAGCGTTAACTTAAACTCATTTAGCACCGCGGCCGACTTTGTTGTGACGTTACCTCATGGCTATGCCGAGCACCCCGACAAACGTTATGTGGTGTTATTGGATCTCCATCCTCGCAGTCATTTGTATTTAAGCGGTATGCACGATTGGATGAGCCATAATGGTGGTTGGCCGTGGTTAGACACCATTATTATTACTGCGCCAAATGGCCATAAAGGGTTGGGGGAGTTAAAGTCTGCCGCGATTGAGAAACGAGGCGATCAAGGATTACTCGACTTTTTTGAACAGCATTTGCTGCCCGCCATCGACAAGCAATACCGCACCAATGGCTTTCGAATTTTTAACGGCTTTACTGGCAATGCTGGCTTAGTGTTGCATAGCTTACTCAATCGCCCTCAGTTATTTAATGCTTATATTGCTGCCAGCCCTGTGCTGTCTGATGATTTTGCCTTTGTGCTAAACGATGCGTCTAAGCGGCTTAACACTCTCAAGGGTAAGCAAAGATTGTTGTTTATGAGCACCAGTGACAGCGATTTTGAACAAAGACAACTCGACTCGTTTGCCATGCTTGAAGATATGCTTGTAACCCACGCCAATGCGCAACTGAGTTATAAAATAAAACGCTTTGATGGCAGTTATTATATGACGCAACCCATTTTGGCGACGGCCATGGGTATCGAGATGATATTTAACGATGTGCATACTGTATTGGCTGCAGACTCCGCAATATCACAACAAGGAACGAGTGCGATTTTAGCCTACTATAAACGCTTGTCTGATGACGTGTATGGTTTTGATGTACCCGCTATTGATTCGTTATTGGCACTTGGAGACAGTTTTGTTGACAATAATCCTGCACAAGCGATTGCGGTCTATCAAGATACGCTAAATGCTTATCCGGAGGCGCATAGCGCGTATCATGCTTTAGCCATAGTATATGCGGACTCAGGCGAGTTAACTAAAGCGATAGCGGCTGAAAAACAAGCCTTAGCAAATACTGAACATCCGTTTTATCTGAACAAATACACTCAGCAATTAGCTAAGTTTCAACAGCCTCAACAATAATTCACACCAGTCAATGTAAAGTGTCACAGGGCCGAGCTGTCCTGTGACACACGTTATCATGGCCCGTTAATCAACCTATTTTGTGGTTTCGTGGGCCAGCCACTGGTTAATTTTTTGTTCCATTAAATCCAGCGGCAATGCGCCGTTTTCTAATAAACGGTCGTGAAACACTTTAATGTCGAACTTATCACCTAAGGTTTGTTTGGCTTTTTCACGTAACTCTATAATTTTCAATTCACCGAGTTTGTAACCTAGCGCTTGCCCTGGCCATACGGTGTAACGTTCAATTTCGGCTGTGGCTTCTGATTGATGAATTCCTTCGGTGGCAATGGCATAGTCAATGGCTTGTTCGCGGCTCCAGTCTTTTGCATGCATGCCAGTATCTACGACTAAACGCACTGCGCGATGCAGCTCAGATTGTAGGCGCCCAATATCGTCAATTGGGTCATCGGCATAAATGCCCATCTCGGCAGCTAAACGTTCAGCATACAAGGCCCAACCTTCGCCCGCAGCGTTAGAGTAAAACACGGTACTGAGTAATGGCAGTTCATCAGATAAGCCAATAATGGTTTGCAAATGATGCCCAGGATTGGTTTCGTGATAAGTCAGGGTTTGCAATGAATATGATGGCAATGAAGCCGTGTCATATAAGCTTATCCAAAACGTACCTTTACGGTTGCCATCTTGTGATGGTGCATCGTAAAATGCGCCACTAGTTGATGCCGCGCGGCTGTCTGGTACCGCTTCAATCGCTACGTCTTGATTGGGTAAACGACCAAACCATTGCGGTAACTTAGCGTCAATAAGTGCTAAATCAGCATCAATATCGGCCATCAGCTGTTGCTTGCCTTCAGGTGTATTGGGGTAAAGGTATTTGGGATCATTTAGCAATATTTGCATGCGCTCACCCACAGTGCCGTTAACATAGCCGACTTTTTTCAGTAATCCGTCCATTTCTGCGGTGATACGTGCAACCTCTGTTAACCCAAGCTGATGAATATCCTCAGCGGTTCTGTTTGAGTTACCTAAATGCTGGATCATTGCTTTGTACAGCTTTGCACCTTGGGGTAGGTGGCCAATACCTGCATTATGGCGAGCCTTGGGCTGCACAGCTTCTAGTGCAGCAATTAATTGGCGGGTTGCTGCGTAGTATTTGGTATCGACTAATTCAGCGGCTGATTTAACCAAAACGTCACGATTAACCACGTTAGCCGTATTGAGTTTAGCGTAAAAGCTGGTGACTAAAGGGTGAGTATTTGCCGGGCCACTTATTTGAGATTTTAAGCCGCTCAAAGTGTTATTAATCACAAAGTCTGGCGGGATAACACCCACTTCTACATCATGGTTTAATTTGTCGATTAAGGTGCCCATCGCCGCAGGGTACATGCTTAAGCGAGTTAAATAAGCCTCAGCTTCGGCGGTATTAGTGACGGCAAATTTGTCTTCCATGTAACCTGGAAACTCAATCTGTAAGCCTGATAAATGATTCACAGCATAAGGTAAAAACCACACGCCATATTCGCCCAAGACCGTGCCATAATTAACTACTTTAGCGGGTAATAATGCGCCTTTAATTTCAGACTCAATGGCCGCTAAGCTGACTTTTTCTGATTCGGTTAACGTTTTAACGTCAATGGCTTCAAGTTGCTTGAGCATCGCTTTTAAGCCATTACGCCGATGGGTTTCACCTGATGGACTGTAGTCTGTGAGTTTTGACATGATTGTGGCATTGATGCTGGCATCACTGACACCATAATAAGTGGCAATTTCCGGGCGCATGACAAAGAAATCTTTAGTTATTGAGGCCATTTGTTGCTTAAGGCTTTGGCTTGTCGCGGCGCTAGTTTGGCTCGCTTCACCTGTTGTGCTGTCGGTTGGGGTTGCTGAATCAGTACATCCGCTGACAAGTAGGGCGATTACTAGGGCGTTTATTATTTTATTCATGGGTTACTCTGCCGGGCTGGTTGGCGAATTAGGCTACATAGCCAATGACTTCTCGTTATACTTCTCGTTACTTGTGCTAACGACTTATGCCAACTACTTATGTAAGTGAATTAGTCGGTTTTGCTAGTCAATAAGGGTATTGAATGTCGATGGTTTTTACGGTTATTGACGACTGTTACTGACTAGGTTTTTTTCACCAGAGGTGTAAGCTTGGTGATGTATCGTGTTCGATTTTGGTTATGGTAGCAGTTTTTAGCGTTAGATCACGATTTTACCGAGTACAGAAATATAGTCTAACCTTAGGACTGTTTAATACTGTTATTTAATCCCCTTATTAGCGCCTTATTTAGTGCGCAATATTGCTACAAATCCTTAGAACTGCTTATTAATACGGTTAAATATAAAGGAGCGAGATATGTTAGGTGAAAGCCATGCGTTATTAGTCGATTTTCCTGAGTACACAGTGACCATTTTAACGTTAATTGATGGTGACAGTGAGTTTGCTGCCAATGCTCGTCGATATCATGATTTAGACACTGAAATCCGCAAATTAGAGTTGAGAAATTCCCCAACGAGTGATGAGTTTATGCATCAAGCTAAACACGAGCGATCTGTGCTTAAAGATAAGCTTTATCTTCAGTTTACTAAAACGTAGAGGTTTTTCGGCAGCGAGGTGTCGATAGTATTTTTCGTCTTCCCGGCAGTGTTTTTAAGCCGGGATCCCGGTGTTAGTTTTTGTTGTGTTGTACTCATGCCCTGCGGCCACTAACGTCGTGGCGCTTCGCCCACACCAGACCAAGAGGAAACCAACGGCTGCTCCCTCTTTCTTTTTTATAAAAGAACTGGCCCAGCCGCCACATCAAAATTATCCCATTTAATTTAAATAATAGAGGCGATAATTTCGCTACGTGGTTAAATCCAGCTTTTTGACTGCGCTTGTAGCCAGCTTCAATCCATCTTGTCATAAAGAGTGAAAATGCTAACGCTCAGATAGAAGTCTGATGTGAATTCCTTCACATCAGGCAAGTGGCTGAGCAACAGGGATGTACTGGTGCGTGTCGGAGAGTGAATGCCATGATAAACCTGTGACATGAGTATTCAGTGATACATTCTTGGCTCTAAGGTTTTCAAGCTAATTCAAGCTAATTCAAACTCGATCTAATACACAATTAATTCATGCTTTATATCATTTACTCTTTCACAAACACCTGACGGCCGTTTACCCAGGTGGCGATGACTTTGTTTTGCCATATTTGTTGCGGGTTGATAGCAAAGTAATCGTCCTCAACCAGAATAAAGTCTGCTTTCTTGCCGGATTCTAGCGTACCTAATAACTGCTCTTGGTGGCCGGCATAGGCTGCGTCGATGGTGAAGCTTTTAAACGCTTCAATACGCGACAATTTCTCACCCGCTAACCAACCATCTAAAGGTTTGTTGAGATGATCTTGGCGGGTGACAGAAGCGTGTAGACCAAAAAATGGGTTTGGCGATTCAATCGGAAAGTCTGAACCATTAGCGATGACCGCATTAGCGTTTAACAATTTACGCCATGCATACGCACCGGCAAGGCGGGCTTTGCCTAAACGATTTTCAGCCATGTTCTTGTCGCTGGTGGCGTGGGTTGCTTGCACTGACGCGATAACGCCAAGCTGAGCAAAGCGGGGCACGTCGGCAAGGTCGAGTATTTGTGCATGTTCAACACGGTGGCGTAATGCTTTGGAGTCAGTTGCTGCAATGGCGGTTTGATATTTATTGAGCACCACTTGATTGGCGTTGTCGCCAATGGCATGGGTGTTGACCTGAAATCCGGCTTTCATTGCCTGTAAAATGAGTTTGCCTAATTGATCGTCTGAATACAGCATTAGCCCTTTGTGACCGGGTTGATCTGAATATTCTTTAATTAACGCAGCGCCGCGGCTACCTAAGGCGCCGTCGGCAGATATTTTTACACTGTCGACTTTAAACATGTCGTCGGCAGTGGTGATGTGGCCTTGTTTTAAGATGTTATCAAACCTTGGATCTTCAACCGACAGCATGCCATTGACTCGTACGCTCATGGCATTGTTAGCCGCCAAATGTTGATATGCTTTGATATTATCGATGCTGATGCCGGCATCATGTACGCTCGTGAGTCCGTATGAGGCTAAACTGTCCATTGCTAGGGTTAAGGTTGATTGTAATTGCTGCTGATTAAGGTCTGGAATGATGTTAAAGACTAAGTTCATCGCATTATCGATAAGCACACCGGTAGGGTTACCTTGCTCGTCTTTAACTATTTCGCCGCCTTCTGGCGCAACAGTCGTGGCGGAAATTCCGGCCAGAGCTAACGCTTTGCTATTAACCCAAATAGCATGGCCATCAACACGGCCAAAAGATACTGGATTAGCTGTAAAGGCTTTATCTAATGTGTCTTTGGTTGGGAATTGTTTGCTGTCCCATAACTCCTGGTTCCATCCGCGGCCCATTAACCAATTATCTGTGGGGTTTTTCTTAATGAATGCTTGGGCGCGTGTTACGGCGTCTTGTTCGCTACTGGTGTTGGTTAAATCAGCGGTTAATAAGCTTAAGCCGTAACTGAGCACATGACCGTGGGCGTCGATTAATCCTGGCAGTAAGGTTTTACCTTTACCATCAATGGTGATGATATCGGTTGAAGAGGGTAAAGTCTGGTCTTTGGTGAAGAGTTGGTCGACTTTATCGTCGGTGAACTGAATCGCATTAAAGGTGTGTAATTTACCGTTAACTAAGGTGTAGCCATTAACATCATGTACTAATGTGGTTTGCGCAACGGTGTTGGCGCTTAAACCGGTCAGGCACAATGCTACCGACAGTGCTAAATACCCTTTTTTCATCATTTTATCCCTTTATGCAATTCATAATTCAACACTTATTAAATGTTAATTAATCGTTAATGGCAAGGGCTAAAACAATTGAAAAATCGCCTAACAGGGTTAGGCGATTGTGGTGCTGATGCTTATTTAAATTTAGCTAACGTTTTAGCCAAATCATTCACATCTAGCACGTTGTAGTCAGGTTGTGCCGCTAGTGGGAACAACACTTTACCAGGACGACGAATAAATGCAGTTTGTAGGCCTGCCTTATCGGCACCAGCAATATCCCAACCGTGGGCTGCAACCATTAGGGCTTCGTTAGCGTTAACGCCTAAATCTTTAATGGCCCATTGGTAAGTGCTTAAATGCGGCTTAAATACCCCGACAGACTCGATGCTTAAGTTGGCATCAAAATATTGGCTTAAGTTTGCATTTTTAAGCTGTAATTGAACGCCTTCTAATGATGAATTCGTTAAGGTGACTAGCTTATAACCTTGAGCTTTTAATGCCGCTAAACCCTCTGCAACATCTGGATGCGCTGGTAAAGAGCGTAATGGCGTAACAATAGCGGTTTTAGCTTGTTCGTGAGTGATGGCAATACCGTTAATTTCGGCCACCATTTCGAGTGATGCCACTCCAATATTACCAAACGATTGATACTCGCCAGTCGCTGAAACCACTAAAGAGTGATGCAACATGGTTGAGAACCATAATGGCAATAAATCGTCACGACCATTTAGCGCAGTACCGACTGATTTACGCATATTTTCTAGATCTAACAGGGTTTCATTCACATCAAAAATAATCACTTTTGGCTTGGTGAGTTGTGCTGCGGATTCTGTTGAGTCATTAGCAAAAGCGTTGCTGCTGTTAAGCAACAAAAATGCACTAGCAAGTGATAGTAGTGTGCGGATTTTCATAATACCTCTGTCAATATGGGTTAGGTTAAGGGTGAACGATCTTGAGCGTTCGTTCATAATATGCCTAGCCTAAATGAAATAGAGCTTAAAATCACCCTTTAATTGATATTGGCTGTTGAATGAAATAGCAATCGTGCGTTTGAAATTAACTTTAAATTCGCTAAAAACCGGCGGCAGTCATAGCATACCAACGCCGGATATATAGCTTAGCGAGGCAGGGCAACCACCTGGCCATTTTTGACCACGTTTTGACAAGGGTTAACCCCATAGGCATACGCCAGTTGTGCTGGAGTGCTGATATCCCATAAGCAAAAATCGGCCTGTTTGCCCACAGTAATACTGCCAACGCGATGCTCGAGCCCCAATGCCTTGGCGGCATTAAAGGTCACACCTTGTAAGGCTTCTTCTGGGGTTAACCTAAATAAGGTACAAGCCATGTTAAGCATTAATAAGGTTGAACAAATCGGTGATGAACCGGGGTTAAAGTCGCTGGCAACCACCATCGGTACCTTGTATTGACGCAGTAAATCGATGGGCGGTAATTGAGTTTCGCGTAAAAAGTAAAAAGCCCCGGGTAATAAGGTCGCGCAGGTACCACTTTCGCTTATCGCTTTAACTCCCGCCTCGTCTAAATACTCAATATGATCAACCGACTTAGCACCCAAGCTTGCGGCTAAGGCGCTACCACCCATATTAGATAACTGCTCAGCGTGTAGTTTTATCTGCAACCCGGCTTGTTTAGCCGCACTTAATACTCGCTCGGTTTGCTCAAGATTAAAGGCGATATTTTCGCAAAATACATCAACAGCATCTGCTAAACCTTCTGCAATAACCGCGGGTAGCATGTCATTAATCACAAGGTCGACATAACCGTCTACATCGTTCTGGTATTCTGGCGGAATGGCATGGGCGCCTAAAAATGTGGTGCTAACATCGATATGATGATGCTCGCCAAGCTCACGAGCGACCCGCAATAGTTTGAGTTCGGTTGCGGTATTTAAGCCGTAACCCGATTTAATCTCAACGGTGGTAACACCTTCTCTGGCGAGGGCATTTAAGCGTTGGCGGCCTAATTCAAATAACTCTGCTTCGTCGGCATCGCGACAGGCATTAACCGTTGAAATAATACCGCCACCTGCGCGGGCAATATCTTGATAACTGGCGCCTTGGAGCCGTTGTTCAAACTCGTTGGCGCGATTGCCAGCAAACACCAAGTGAGTGTGCGCGTCGATAAGTCCTGGGGTTATCCAACCCCCTTTACCTCTGTAAACCGGCGTTGCCAAAACATCAAATTCGGGCAGTTCACTGCGTGGGCCGACCCAGGCTATTTTACCGTCTTTTACGGCAATCGCAGCTTGAGGTATCGTCCCGTAAGCACCATGAACGCTCGGGTCCATCGTTGCTACGTTGACATCTATCCAGACTTGATCCCACACCATGATAACCCCTAGAAAGACAAAATCGCGGTAAATAATTATTCGCTAAACAATACTTGTTTTAACTTGTATATACAAGGTAGAGTTGATGCAGTAATAAACAATCATCCTATTTTAATGAGCGTGGAAACCCTGATATGGCCCAAGCAAAATTTGCCCAAATTAAACAATTTATTTTGAGCCGTATTGAAACAGGCGAATGGCAAGAAAACGAACGCGTGCCGTCTGAAAACCAATTAACGGACTTGTTTGCGTGTAGTCGCATGACCGCAAGGCGGGCGTTAACAGAGCTGGTGGACTCGGGCGTGTTAGAGCGTACTCAAGGCGTGGGGACTTTTGTTGCGGGGTTAAAATCACAATCGTCACTGTTGGCCATTCGTAATATTGCCGACGAAATTAAAGACCGTGGCCATGGTTATAGCGTTACACCGCTTGAGTTAACACAAATATCTGCCACAACCGTTGTCGCAAATGCGTTAGGGCTTGAGGTTGGCAGTCCGGTGTTTTATTCGGTTTTGGTGCATTGCGAGCAAGGTTTGCCCCTGCAAGTGGAAGAGCGATTTGTTAATCCTGCGTTGGTTCCCAATTATTTAGCACAAGACTTTACGTTGCAGACGCCCCACGAATATCTCTCTGCCGTAGCGCCGTTAACTGAAGCGCGCCATACCGTTGAAGCCATCATGGCCGATGAACGATTACAGCAGCAATTAGCGATAACTGCGACTGAACCTTGTTTACAAATTTTACGCCGCACCTGGTCGCGCCAAGGAGTGGTGAGTTTTGCGCGGCTAGTACATCCCGGTAGTAAGTTTAAATTAACCTCTGCGTTGGTAAACAAATGATGCCAATCAATGAATTTATCGTACCCAGTTAGCAGCCATAAGATTAATACCTAAAACCTAAAATTTATTACAACAAGACCAATAAAAAACCAAACCGAATTAATCGGTTGAAGAGGATAATATGGACAAACGACATGACCCAAGCCGTCGCATTATTGCGCCACACGGTACTCAATTACAGTGTAAAAGTTGGCTAACTGAAGCGGCAATGCGGATGTTAATGAACAACCTTCACCCCGATGTTGCTGAACGCCCAGAAGATTTAGTGGTATACGGCGGTATTGGACGCGCCGCACGTGACTGGCAAAGTTACGACAAAATTATTGAAGTATTGCAGCGCCTTGAAGACGATGAAACTTTATTGGTGCAGTCGGGTAAACCTGTTGGGGTGTTTACTACACATGCGAATGCGCCAAGAGTGATTATTGCTAACTCAAACTTAGTGCCACATTGGGCTAACTGGGAGCACTTTAATGAGCTCGATAAAAAAGGCCTGGCGATGTACGGCCAAATGACCGCTGGTTCGTGGATTTACATTGGTTCGCAAGGCATTGTGCAAGGTACTTACGAAACCTTTGTTGCCATGGCAAAGCAGCACTTTAATGGCTCGTCAGCAGGTAAGTGGATTTTAACTGGTGGCTTAGGCGGCATGGGCGGCGCACAACCACTGGCCGGTACTATGGCGGGTTACTCGGTACTCACCTGCGAAGTGGATGAAACCCGTATCGATTTTCGCATGCGCACGGGTTACGTCGACAAAAAAGCCACGTCATTAGACCAAGCCTTAGCGATGATTTACGAAGCAAACCAAAACGGCAAGCCTGTTTCAGTCGGTTTATTAGCCAATGCTGCTGATGTGTTTACTGAGTTAGTGACCCGCGGTATTACCCCTGATGTGGTGACCGACCAAACGTCCGCGCACGACCCATTAAACGGCTATTTACCGCAAGGTTGGAGCTTAGAATACGCAGCGAAAATGCGTAAAACTGACGAAGCCGCTGTGGTTAAAGCCGCTAAACAGTCGATGGCGGTGCAAGTGAGAGCCATGTTGGCATTGCAAGCCGCAGGTGCAGCAACGACCGATTATGGCAATAATATTCGTCAAATGGCATTTGATGAAGGTGTAACAAATGCCTTTGATTTCCCTGGATTTGTGCCTGCGTATGTTCGACCTCTATTTTGTGAAGGTATTGGACCATTTCGTTGGGTTGCGCTGTCTGGCGATCCTGAGGATATCTACAAAACCGACGCCAAGGTTAAAGAGTTAATTCCTGATAATCCCCACTTACATCATTGGCTCGATATGGCGCGTGAGCGTATTGCGTTTCAAGGTTTACCTGCGCGTATTTGTTGGGTCGGTTTAAAAGACCGTGCTCGTTTAGCGTTAGCGTTTAATGAGATGGTTAAAAGTGGCGAGTTGTCGGCCCCAGTAGTCATTGGTCGAGACCATTTAGATTCAGGCTCAGTTGCCAGCCCCAATCGCGAAACTGAAGCCATGCTTGATGGCTCAGATGCGGTGTCAGATTGGCCATTAATGAATGCGTTATTAAATACCGCCAGTGGCGCCACCTGGGTGTCGTTGCATCATGGTGGAGGCGTAGGCATGGGTTTTAGTCAGCATTCTGGTGTGGTGATTGTGGCCGATGGTAGCGACGAGGCCGCGGTGAGGTTAGGGCGCGTATTATGGAATGACCCTGCAACTGGTGTAATGCGTCATGCCGATGCGGGTTACGACCTTGCAAAAAAATGTGCTAAAGAGCAAGGCTTAGACCTGCCAATGTTAGGAGCGTAACCCATGTCGACTTACTCAATTGAACTGATCCCAGGTACCTTAACACTGGCACAAGTCCGTGCGATTAGCCGTAATAGCGTTAAGCTAACGCTTGCCAAAGATGCGATTAAAGACATTAATCAAAGTGCTGAAATTGTTCAGCAAGTGCTACGTGAAGGTCGCACGGTTTATGGTATAAACACCGGGTTTGGTTTATTAGCCAACACCAAAATAGCGCCGCAAGATTTACAGCTATTACAGCGCTCAATCGTGTTGTCTCATGCCGCAGGTATTGGACAATATATGCAAGATGCCACGGTGCGTTTAATGATGGTGTTAAAAATAAACTCATTAAGTCGTGGCTTTTCAGGTATTCGATTAGAGGTGATTGAATTTTTAATGCAGTTGGTTAACGCCGGTGTGTATCCGTGCGTACCCGAAAAAGGCTCTGTAGGTGCGTCTGGCGACTTAGCACCATTAGCACATATGTGTTTGCCATTATTAGGCGAAGGCGAGATGAGCTACCAGGGACAGATTATATCGGCAAGCGAAGGACTAGAGATTGCCGGATTAGCACCGATTGAGCTGGCCGCTAAAGAAGGCTTGGCATTATTAAATGGCACGCAAGCATCGACCGCATTAGCGCTTGAAGGCTTATTTAATGCTGAAGATTTGTTTGCTGCTAGTTCAGTGATTGGTGCCATGAGTGTTGAAGCGGCAATGGGCAGTCGAAGTCCATTTGATGCACGTATTCATGCGGCGCGTGGTCAAAAAGGTCAAATTGATTCGGCGGCGATATTTCGTCATTTATTAACAAGCGAGTCAGAGATCAGCCAAAGCCACACCAATTGCGAAAAGGTGCAAGATCCATACTCACTGCGTTGTCAGCCACAAGTATTGGGTGCGTGTTTAACTCAAATTCGCCAAGCAGCAGAGGTGTTAGGCTCTGAAGCCAATGGTGTCACCGACAATCCGCTCGTGTTCCAAGATACTGGCGATATTATTTCGGGCGGCAATTTCCACGCCGAACCAGTGGCAATGGCGGCAGATAATTTGGCGATCGCGATTGCTGAAATGGGCTCGATTGCTGAGCGACGTATGGCACTATTAATTGACTCTAGCTTGTCAAAGTTACCACCCTTTTTAGTTAATAATGGTGGGGTAAATTCAGGCTTTATGATTGCCCAGGTCACGGCAGCCGCACTGGCGTCTGAAAACAAAACCTATGCGCATCCTGCTTCGGTAGACAGCTTACCAACATCGGCAAACCAAGAGGATCATGTTTCGATGGCCACTTTTGCCGCGCGACGCTTGCGTGACATGAGCGAAAACACCCGCGGCGTTCTCGCCATTGAATTATTGGCTGCGGCGCAAGGGCTAGATTTTAGAGTCCCATTGCAACCCAGTGCATCAGTGGCTTTGGCTAAAGCAGAGTTAAGGGAGGTTGTGTCGTTTTATGATCAGGACCGCTACTTTGCTCCAGATATCGAAAACTCGGTCGATTTATTGCTTAGTGCCAGTTTCAATCGACTATTACCGCAAGGGTTAATGCCAAGCTTTTAGGTCAGATTTTTAGACAACACTTTTAGTCCACACTTTTAGCGTTAAATTAATACCCAATCAACTTGAAGATACGTGTTTCAGAGCTTCACCGTGTTTTCAATACTAGGCGCGTTAATGCGGTAATGTAGGCACCTTATAAATTAGCGCAACAACGTAGTGGAAACACGGTGAAACTCCCAAGGGGCAAGTTTTACACGCGTTTATGCTGTGTTATTGATTTTGGAAAGGGAACGACCATTACCCGCAATCAATGCCTTGCTTAAACGCGTGTAAATTCTTGCTGAAATCGAGCATCTTCAGGTTGTTTGGGTATATATAATAAAAGGGCCGCAAGGTCCTTTTTATTCGGTAAAATTTCTGAAATATTGCTGGTGGTATGTTGAGTTAATTTTATTGAATGAATGTGCTGAATTGAATCGTCATTTAAGTGCATAATGTTGGCTGTAAACCTTTACACTTTGGTTTGTCTTTTTGGATATTAAACGTTCTTTTGTGTAAAGGACAATGTTGCTAAGGATTGTGTGTGAATACAGAAGTACGTATTGAAATTGCGGCCTGGTTAACGAGCCTAGGTATTAACAGCCAACCTACAGATGGGTTAGCGACCTCGATATTAATTTTTTCCTGTTTATTGATTGCTGGGGTCGGTTATTACATTGCACATCGTTTTGTGGTGCATGGGTTAAATGTGATTATTCGTCGTTCGTCGGTGACGTGGGACGATATCTTTATGCGTTTCAATGTACTCGAACGCCTTGCGCTATTGGTGCCAATAGCGATTCTCGACTTGCTCATACCGATAGTGCTGACGTCACATGACCTTGCCAGCATGATTATTGATCGCTTGCTGAGCTCGTTATTAGTGTTTTTCATCTTACGCGCTATTTACAGTGCATTGAATGCCGCTGATGAAATTGCCGACGTTAATCATATTAACCGCCGCTTACCCGTAAAGAGCTTTGTCCAGCTAACCAAATTATTCCTGTTTTTTATTGGTTTAATTGTTGTCTTCGCAATCTTAGCCGACCGGTCGCCTATCTATTTCTTTAGTGGTTTAGGTGTTGCCACCGGTTTAGTGATGTTGGTATTTCGCGACACTATTTTAGGTTTTGTCGCAGGTATTCAGTTAGCGGCGAATCGTATGGTGAGTAAAGGCGACTGGATCCAAATGGATAAGTACGCTGCAGACGGTGCGGTAGAAGATGTGACGCTAACCACGGTCAAAGTGCGCAATTGGGACAATACCATTACCATGATCCCTGCCTACGCGTTAGTGTCTGACGCCTTTAAAAACTGGCGTGGCATGTCTGAGTCTGGCGGTCGCCGTATTAAACGTTCAGTGAATATCGACGTTAACAGTATTCAGTTTTTAACCGATGAAGAACGTATTCGCTTAGGCAAAGTTAATTATTTAAAAGAATATTTGCCGCAAGCATTCAGTGAAATCAGTGCCGCTAATGCCAGTATTAGTGACATTGAGATGAAAGTGAATGGCAGAAGACTCACTAATATCGGTACTTTTAGAGCGTATTTACAAGAGTATTTGCGTCGTCATGACAAAATTCATAAAGACATGACGTTAATGGTAAGGCAGTTGGCTCCGACTACCGAAGGCTTGCCGATAGAGCTGTATATTTTTACCAATGATATCCGTTGGACTTATTACGAAGCGATTCAAGCGGATATTTTTGATCATATTTTTGCGGTATTACCCGAGTTTGGCTTACGTGCATTTCAAATACCGACCGGAAATGATATCCGCAGCATTAAACAAGGTGCTGAACAACATTGATCATCGTGCAATATAAAGGAATCTGAAGTGGGCAAGTTATTTGCGCTGATGTGCTTGGCTTTGCTAATGGTGCCTGCAGAGGCTAATTGGTTAAACGACATCAATCGGAAAGTCCGTTCTTTGGGTGCAGAAGAAGCACAGTTCGCTACACCACTTTCAGCGTTAGAGTTGGCAGACTACCCATCTCAATATCAATATCAACGTGTGATGGTGCCGAGCCATGACACGCCTTTATTTGTACTGCAAGCAGGGCTTGAGCATCAAGATACCGTGGTACTCATACATGGCCTAGGTGATTTAGCCTCTAAAGATTGGCTTAGCGTTATCCCTGCATTAGCCGAAAAATACCATGTGGTGGCGATTGATTTACCTGGTTTTGGTTTGTCGCAAGGTGTGGTATTTACTTACTCTCCAAAAGAATATGCCAAAGTGATTGATTGGGTTATTGGGCAGTATCGTCATGCTGGGCAACTGCGCTTGGTTGGTCATTCAATGGGGGCAGCGATTAGTTTGTATTATGCCAGCCAATATCCTGGGCGTATTGAACAGCTAGTATTGGTCGATGCCGCAGGCATTTTAGATCGCACTGCATATATTAAACATCTTTCCACCCGTGATAATGATCAGGCTGATTTACCACAAGGCATGAGGCGAGTATTAGCGCGAGTCGATAACTTTGCCGATAAAATGCTTGAAAAAACCGGCACCGGATTTGACCCAACACGGTTATTTAGCGCTGATTCGTCAGTGCGTAATATGACCATTGGCGAGCAAACGAATATGAATGCCGCATTGGCGCTCATGGAGCAAAACTTTTCGGTGCTCAGTTACCAACAATTGCCTGCCACCCAGATCATTTGGGGGGCACAAGATACCGTAGCACCACTTCGCACAGCCTATGCTTTGCAACATGTGTTGCCTTTGTCTCAATTGCATGTGATTAACGATGCTGGCCATGTGCCGATGAAATCTCACCCTCAGGTATTTAATTCATTATTACTGGCTAGCTTGCAAGCCTCTGCTACCGTGCGCCCATTACGAACGGCTAATCTTAGCCAGCGTGTTGGACGTTGTTTTCAAGATGATCAAACCCAATTTAGTGGTCAATACCAACAGATTATATTGAATGATTGTAAGCTCGTGCGTTTTGATAATGTGGATACGCAACAACTCATCATGACTGATTCGATACTCAACATGGCAAAGAGCCGGATTGGTGCAGTAGGCCAAACAATAGCTGTCACTCGCAGTGTTATTACTGCAACAGATACTGACATAGTGGGCAGAATGATAAGTGATCGCAGTCGTTTTGATTTTGCAGGCGTGACTTTTTACGGCGAGTCGCCAGTGTTTGTATCGCAAGCATCGACTCGGCTGGTGTTGTCGCTGACAAGAATTATCACTGCCACCCACTCAACACGACTGGGTGGCAGTTACGTATTGGCCGAACAAAGTTTAGAAAGCGCCTTATAAATCGTTTACCGTCGCTCTGTGGGCGCTTGTAATTGGTAAACTGGGATGTTTTTGGGGCGATAACCTGTAATTGAGCGGTAAAAATCCATTAATTGATTCATTTCAGCTTCAATATTACCGGTAGGCACCATTGGCGCCGAGAGCACAATTTTTTTACGGCCAAAATCTAATCCCACAGGCACAATCTTAACCTCAGCTTTAACGGCAATATGATAAAAGCCACTTTTCCAGCGGGTAACTGGGCTGCGCGTACCTTCTGGTGCCAGAGCTAATTTATAGTTGGGGTTTTGTTGAAACAGTTGGGCAGCGGCATCCACTAAATTGTTATGTTTGCGTCTATCTACTGGGCTGCCTCCCATTGCACGAAATAACCATCCCCAGGGGGCGATAAACAATTGGTGTTTGCCCAAAAAGTGGATTTTAGTGCCTAATGCGCTGCGGGCCATAATACCGATGATAAAATCCCAGTTACTGGTATGAGGGCCGACTATCATCACGCACGGTTGAGTTTTATCGAGTTGTCCTTCAAACGTCCACCCCAGTAGACGCAGCAATCCTGAGCAAAGTGTAGTTAACATATTGAGTCCTAATCAGAGCATTTATGCTTCTTGTTATTAGTTTTTCGCACCCAATCGGGGCGTTTAGTGATTAAAGCATATAACCCATTATTAGCCAATTGTGTATGAGGATGAACGTTGCGGGCTGACTAAGTGAGTAGCACCCGCATTGATGTGATAAGGGAGTGTTAATGAGTGGTCGGTTTATTAAATTCAGCAATACGTTTGGCTTCGTCTAATATGACTTGTTCTCGCTCTGATTCTGATTTCATTCGTTCAAAATCAAATTTCATCCGTTGCTGTTTAGGCAGTGCTTGGCGTGCGTCCATAATCGGATGGTCTCTGATAATGTCATAGTGAGCGAACAAATTAGGGAAATCAGTGGCGACTTGTTCCGACATTGATAATGCATCAAACAATTTACCGATGCGTACGACACCTTCAGAGAGCTCGCAACGGTCCTCTAGCATGGCCGCCGCAATATAGCGGATATCGGTTAGGATTTGTTGTCTTCGCTCTTCTGCCTTGGCTTGACGTTCAGCTTGCGCTTGTTGGTTAGCCTCAGTACGACGCTTAAGCGTTAATAATAGGTGAGTAGCGTACGCGGCAAGGGCGATGATAATGAGTAATGCAATAACTATGGTGATTGTTGGCACAATTTATCCTTTTTTGAATACAAAACTGGCGCGTACCTAGTTGATTTGGTATTTACCCAATCAACTCGGTGTGCGCCAGTTTATCCCATTCAAATGAAATTCATTGAGTGGTTTAGTCTTCTTTTTGATAATCTTTTAGCAGATCGGCACCCGATTCAAAACGATTCATTAACTCATCGTCAGTCAGTTGCTTTTTAGGGCTTGGCGCTGGCGACTCATCACCTTCAGTTAAGCCTAAGCGTTGCATTAACTGTTCAATTTTATCTAATTGAACGTCTAGCCACTTTTGATCTGCATCAGGAAGAGCACGACCTTCTTCAAGTTGATCAAGTAATTGATTCAGTCTTGGATCGTCTTCTAACTTTAATAACTTTTGCTCGTCAGTTAAGTTAGGCTGTTTAGGCTTAACCACTAATGGCTCAGTAATTGATTTAGGCAATGTTAATGCAACAGGCTTTTTACTGCCATGGCGTGCATCTTTTTTTACCGCTGCGCCACTACCTGATGCTTTACTGAGTAAAGCTTCATTGTGGCGGCTGCCAGATTTACGGCCCGTTTCTGATTTCTTACCATCGACCGTGTTGCGATCGGCTTTTTTTACTCTTGGGGCAAACTTAGGGCCGTTTTCGCCGCCTTTGCGAGTTTTTTTACTGCGAGCCATGATGTTCTCGTTAGGTTTTCTAAACACGTCCTTACAGAGCAATTTCTATAAGGCACTAAATATGGATGCGCTTTATATCAGGTTTTGACGATTTTTGCATCAAAACCAGATCTTTCGATGCAAATAATAGCTCAAAATCGCTATTGGAGGCTAAATATTCGAATGTTGCTTGCTGATAAAAGCTGACATGAGTGGGATTGTTTTTATAGTGCCACTTCGCAAATAAGGCTTTGTCGGTCATCAATGGCGTACTAATGGCTAACCAACCATTAGGTTTAATCAATTGATTGAGTAATTTCCATTCTCGGTATGGATGCCTAAAGTGCTCAAAAACACGATAACAGCAAACAAAATCGTAGCTTTGATTTAATACAGATTGATCTGCTGCGAAGAACGGGTCGTATTGATTAACTCGATGACCAGCCTCGGTAATGGTTTGTTGGCTTTTTCCATCTAATACTCTGCCAAAGTTTAACCCTGTTAAACTGCCTGTTTGTTGCTGCGAGATTTGTTGTAATAACGGTAATACAAATTGTGATAATTGCTTTTGTTTTGAGGAACGTTGCGCTCGACCATAGCGTTGTCGTTCTAGGTTAGGCATAAGGTGTGATTTTGGATTAGCGAAAATTAAGCCGCACTGTGAGCAGGCGTAGAAAGCTCTTTTTTTGTCTTGCACAAAAAACGCAGCTGAATGATGACAAAGTGGGCATGGGCTCATTAACGACAGCAGCACCTTAGTAAACAATATATATAGTGATAACAGTAAATTATATCAATGTCCAAATTCTAATTCAGATTATACCATTCCACATTAATAAGTGACCACTCAGAATGCGTTCAGCGGTTTTTGATTAAGGCGTTGCTATGTAGTCATGTTTGTTCCCTTTCAAATAGCGAGAACGCAGAGCAAAAGCGGCTGGTGCATTCCTTTCAGGCGAGTTTAAAAGGGCTTACACTGCGTTGCATGACTTCGAAAGAGAACAACTATTCATTCAGTCATTCGCCTTGTTTAAGCCCTTTTAAATTCTCGCTGAGAGATCATTTACTAACGAGCAATGGTATTAGTAGAAATAGACTTGCAGACGATAGAACCCTAAAAAACGCATAAAAAAAGGTGGCAGTAAACTGCCACCTCGTAAAACAGTGCTTATACGCACCTTATTCTGATTCCAAGTATCCGTACTTGCTATGTGACTATCCCGGTCAGATCGTAACTTTTATTGTGCTTTCCGTGCTTTTTTAGTTGTTATTGGTCATCGCTGACGCTTTTTTATATTCTGTCGCCGTCCTGACTACAGCTTCCGTAGATGGTCTTCAATGACGCATCATTATCCTAATTGTCTTCTGTGACTAACAGTCAACCATCCTTGTTTTAATGTACCTTCGAGTAAGCTTCTTGTGGGCGCATCTTCAACAATATGTTGGATTTGCGGTTATTTGAATCATTCAAATAACACCAAAAGGGTTACTCTGTTGTGTAAGGTAGTGCTAAATAGCAAATTGACCAGTCGGTCTGTTCCTTACAAATTTTACGACCTGGATTTCAAATTGAAACCGCGACTCATATTATTATTGTTGAGTGGCCTTAAATTATTATTGTTATGTGTTTTCTTTATTCTTATATCTTAAATGTATCAGTCCGAAATCTGCTTGATGTTATTAGATTTATGGTTCAAACAGTTGGGTTTACCTCGGTACGGGGTGTATTTAACTCTAAAACCGTGAACTGTGTCAAGTAATAATCCGTGAAGTTGACGTAAACGTAAGCTTTTAGCGGTAAAAAAAGGGCATTTAAATGCCCTTTTTATTATTCAATATTAAGCTAATTATTTCTTAATGGTTGAAATATATTTAGATAATGCTTCGATATCTGCATCAGATAATTTTTTAGCAACATCTTGCATCATGCCATTCAAATCGTTGTTACGAGTACCGTCACGGAACTTAGTTAACTGGATTTTGATGTAGTTAGCATGTTGACCGCTAATCATAGGGAAGCCAGCTGCGCCAGCGCCACTGCCATCTGGGCCATGACATGCGATACAAGAGGTGATGCCACGAGCTGCGTCGCCACCTTGGTATAGTTTTTCGCCTGCTTCAGTCCCTTCAACCGCTGGATTAGCTGATTGAGTTTGACTCGCAAAGAATGCAGAGATGTCAGCAATGTCTGTATCGCTTAATCCCATTGCCATACCGCCCATAATAGGGTCCATACGGCCTTCTTTACCACCCGTTTGCATGGCAGCGCGGAATTCTGTTAATTGCTTTTCAAGATATGCAGGGTGTTGGCCTGCAATTTTTGGGTACATATCGATCATGCTGTTGCCGTCAACACCGTGACAGGCAGAACATACGATTACTTTAGTTTTGCCGACTTCAGCATTACCTTCAGCCATAGCAGGTGATGACATAGTGGCTACTACAGACAGCGCAAGAGCTAACTTTTTCATGGCGTTCCAACTTCTTGTTAATTTATTGTCCTGAGCTTACTAGGAAGACCCGCAAGCGTGGTAAAATAGTTTTTCCAAGCGCTAATGATGTAGTTTACGTCGTTCGAGTAGAACGAGATCAAATATTACTACATCACACATATCAGCGTTACTTGGGTATATAATGTGATCCAGCTAATATTTTACACGAAAACGTGCAAAAGTAAGCAATTGTTAAACATTTATGGTAATGCGTTTACTGAAAGTAATTAAATTGGAGTGACTAGTGACCGAATCTCGTATCGATTTCCGTAAGGCAAAATTTTTAATCAGTGCGCCAGATATTGCACATTTAGATCAGTATCTACCTGGGGATATCGGGGTTGAGATTGCGTTTGCTGGCCGTTCAAATGCGGGTAAGTCGAGTGCGTTAAACGCACTAACAGAGCAAAAAAGCTTAGCCAGAACCAGTAAAACGCCTGGTCGTACTCAGCTGATTAACGTATTTGAATTAGATGCCGACCGTCGTTTAGTCGATTTGCCGGGTTACGGTTTTGCCCAAGTACCATTGGCATTAAAAAATAAATGGCAGCAAGCATTAGGCGAATATTTGCAAAAACGCGCCTGTTTAAGTGGTGTTGTGGTGTTAATGGATATTCGTCATCCACTGAAAGATCTCGATATGCAGATGATTGAATGGGCGGTATTAAGCCATATTCCGGTGTTAGCGCTGTTGACTAAGTCAGATAAGTTGACCCAAAGCGTCAAGATGAAAACCGTTAATGATGTACGTAAAGCGTTAGGTGAGTTTAGTGACAAGGTACAAATTGAGCCGTTTTCGTCACTGAAAGGCACAGGTAAGCCTAAAGTGCTGAGTATTTTGAATGAATGGTGTCATCCTACATGGTTGGCTGAGCAAAAAGCGTTACGTGAGCAAACCGAACAAGAATAGCCTCTGATGTAATGCGGGCATGTTTTTGAATTAACCGACTTTATGTCGGTTTTTTTATGTAAAAATTCGGATGAAGAAATTGAGGCAAAAAAAAACCGACAACCAAGAGGCTATCGGTACAAAAATTAGCTCTTTTGGGGAGAAGCTAAATTCAACAAGACTCAAGTGCCACCAACTCAATTTGATGGCCCTCAATGACCATAGAATAACTGCTTTTTTATTAAAGTTAAAGTATTTACTCTAAATATTTTTAGGTACGAAAAAAAACCAAAAAAAAGCCCCAGCAACCTAAGTTGCTGGGGCGCCGAATTTGGCTAGTCACTATTGCTAGTGAAATAAAGGTTTGAAAGATTGAACATCTTAACCTCTGTACCCTACAGCTGAGATAATAGCGCATTCGCCTTAAAATGAAAAACTGTTTTTCATAAAAAGATACAATAACTGTGATTGTTACTGCAAAAGTTTGCTTAATTGTTAACCATGTCATCTGGGTTGTTGAGTGTTTTACAAAGTCGTTAAGATTTATACCCATCCGCATGGCGCTTATTTTTAACGAAAGAGATTTTTGTAAAAATCGTGTGCAGGTTTGTAGAGTCCGGCTTATTGAAGGCAATTCGCGGTTTGCAACGACGAAGGTATCACTTCATTTATGTCCTTACCGGTCAGAACAATAAACAACAATGCCGTATTATCAAATACGGCATTGTGGATGGGTGAGTTAATACATTACAAAATGTCAGTGATAAGCTTAATGTGGATTAGTGTGCTTCATCCCAGTTATCGCCCACACCGGCTTCTGCCAGTAACATCACATCAAGTGATGCCGCTTGGGCCATTAGGTCGCACACTTTGGTTTTAAGTGCGTCAGCTTTGGCTTCATCAACTTCAAATACTAATTCATCGTGTACTTGCATAATTAGGGTGATTTCACCTTGCGTGTCTTGGTTTATCCACTGGTGAATGGCAATCATGGCTTTTTTGATGATATCGGCAGCGGTGCCTTGCATCGGTGCGTTAATCGCGGCGCGTTCAGAGGCTTGGCGGCGCATTGCGTTACGGTCGTTGATTTCTGGCAGGTACAAGCGTCTACCAAATAGAGTCGATACATAACCTTGCTCAGCCGCAGCTGCACGCGTTTCTTCCATATATTTCAACACACCCGGATAGCGAGCAAAATAGGTGTCGATATAAGTTTGTGCCTCGTTACGCGGAATATCTAATTGCTTGGCTAACCCAAACGCAGACATGCCGTAAATTAAGCCAAAGTTAACCGCTTTCGCGCGGCGACGTTGTTCGGTAGTCACTTCTTCAAAGTGAACGCCAAAGACTTCAGCAGCGGTTGCTCTATGGATGTCTTTACCTGCCGCAAACGCGGTTAATAACCCGTTGTCTTGAGATAAGTGGGCCATAATGCGTAATTCGATTTGCGAATAGTCGGCTGCTAAAATTTTTCGCCCAGCTGGTGCGATAAAAGCCTGGCGAATGCGGCGGCCTTCTTCTGTACGAATAGGGATGTTTTGTAAATTAGGCTCGCTAGACGACAAACGCCCGGTTGCGGCATTAGCTTGATGGTAGCTAGTATGAACGCGGCCGGTGGTGGCATTAACCATGAGCGGCAATTTATCTGTGTAGGTGCTTTTTAATTTAGCCAGGCTACGGTGCTCAAGAATAATTTTAGGCAGCGGATAGTCTAGTGCTAATTCTACTAATACTTCTTCAGAAGTTGAAGGCGCGCCTTTCGGGGTTTTCTTTTTAATAGGGTAATTAAGCTTTTCAAAAAACAGCGTTTGCAATTGCTTAGGTGATGCGAGATTAAACTTTTCGCCGGCAATTTCATATGCTTTATTTTCAAGGTCATCGAGTTTTTTGGCCAGTTCACCACTTTGCTGACTCAGTAGCATTGAGTCGATCAATACCCCTTGGCGCTCAACGTCGGACAATACCTGAATTAACGGCAATTCTAATTCGTTAAATACGGAGGCTAATTCTGATTCTTTTTCTAAGCGAGGCCATAAGTGCTCATGTAAACGGAGTGTGATATCGGCATCTTCTGCGGCGTATGGTCCAGCAGTCGCTAAGTCAACTTGATTAAAGGTGATCTGTTTGGCCCCTTTACCTGCAACTTCTTCAAAACTGATATTTTTGTGGCCTAAGTATTTGAGTGCTAAGCCATCCATATCATGACGTGATGCCACCGAGTTAAATACATATGACTCAAGCATGGTGTCAAAGCGTACGCCGCCAAGCTTAATGCCGGCATTGGCTAAAATACTCATGTCATATTTTAGATTTTGGCCCACTTTTTGTGGCATTTTACCTTCTAAAATAGGACGCAGTTTTTCTAGAGTTGCGGCTTTATCTAATTGTTGTGGGGCATCCAGGTAGTCATGGGCTAATGGCAGATATGCTGCCTTGCCTGCCTGAGTCGCAAAGGATAATCCCACAAGCTGGGCTTCCATGTAATTGAGGCTGGTGGTTTCAGTATCAACAGCAATCAGTTCAGCTTGGCTAAGCTCATCGATCCACTTATTTAATGCATCTTCGGTGAGGATGGTTTCATATTCTGTTTCTATAGGCGCAGATACAGTGATTTCTTCATTGGTGTCCTGGCTAACAGTGCCAGCGGGTTGTTTGTTGTCTAATACTTCTGCTAACCAGCGCTTAAACTCCATTTCACCAAAGCATTTAATGAGTTCATCGCGGTCTTGAGGTTTAACATTAAGTTGGTGCCAGTCTTGTCCTAACTCAACATCTGTTTTGATGGTGGCAAGTTCGTATGACAGCTTAAGCATATCGGCATTATCGATAATTTTAGCGGGCATGGTTTTTGAGCCTCTAAAGCCTACCTCTACCACACTTTGTGGATCGGCAAGTAGCTGCGCCACACTGCCAACACCAGTTAACATGGCTAATGCGGTCTTTTCACCCACGCCAGGCAAACCTGGGATATTATCGGCTTTGTCGCCCATTAATGCTAAGAAATCGATAATGCGATCTGGGCCAACGCCAAATTTAGTTTTCACTTCTTCTGGGCCCATGATGGTGTCGGTCATGGTATTAATTAAGGTGACGTGTTCGTTGACCAACTGCGCCATGTCTTTATCGCCAGTACTGATTAACGTAGCACGGCCTTCTTTGCTCGCTTGTAAGGCTATGGTGCCAATGACGTCATCTGCTTCAACACCTGAAATGCTAATCAATGGTAAGCCCATTGCGTGAATAATACGGTGCAGCGGTTCTATTTGACTGCGAAGATCATCTGGCATAGGTGGGCGTTGCGCTTTATATTCGCCATACATGTCGTTACGGAAAGTTTTGCCTTTAGCATCAAAAATCACTGCAATATGGCTAGGGCTATAACGGCTCAATAAACTCCGAAGCATGTTAACAACGCCATAAACCGCACCTGTCGCTTCACCTTTTGAATTTGTTAAATGAGGTGGCGCATAATAAGCGCGATAAAGATAAGAAGAACCATCGACGAGGATAAGCGGATTATTCGGAATTGTTGGCATAATTTGATTTTTCGTATTGTGTATTTTGCGAGACTGATAGGATGACATTATACCCACAGCACCTCAAGGTACTTGTGAGATTGTCGCCAATTTATCTCTTTAAGTGAGGAAGAGATTAATGGTCCGACAAGCCGCACGGTTGGTGAGTTTTGCTTATGTGGTTATGGGGTAAAATGTTGAATTTTATCGACGAAAAATGACCCGCAGCCTGTGGATAAGTCTGTGAGTGAAATAATCAACGTTGCTGGATAGATTTTCTTACGGCTTGAAATGAAATCAGTAACTTGTTGAATTTTATTTATTATTTTTATTTTTGTGAGCTATTTATTAATTTCAATAAATATAACTAATTTGTGGACTTTTTTATTGATGTCAGTTAAGCCACAATGAATTTCAATAATGTTTTATGGCTAAAAAAAGCCCATCAGGTAAATTTGACGTTCTAAGTTAGCACGATTTTTAATCAGATCAACCGTTTTGTTGGATTTATGTTGTAAATTTTACATTATCAATTAAAAGTACAATGAACAGTACAACTAAACGCTCAATTCAAATGCGTCACTGCATAAGGCATTAAGCCGAAGAACCAACGTTATATTACAAATGAAGGTGAATAACATGAAAAAGATAGCCGTGTTACTGAGTGGATGTGGGGTGTTTGATGGCACTGAAATTCATGAAGCCGTGTTGAGCTTGCTGGCCATTACCCGTGCCGGTGCACAATATCAATGTTTTGCCCCAGACATTGCCCAAATGCATGTCGTGAATCATTTAACCGGTGAGGTCAATACTGACGAAACCCGTAATGTATTGGTCGAGTCTGCTCGTATTGCGCGTGGAGAAGTGCTTAATGCCAGCCATTTAGATATCAATGATTTCGATGCGTTAGTGATCCCTGGTGGTTTTGGCGCGGCGAAAAACTTATCAAATTTTGCCACAACGGGTAGCCGCTGCCATATCAACCCGATTGTGGAAAACTTTATTCGTGATTTTGCCAACGCCCGTAAACCGGTTGGTTTTGTGTGTATTTCTCCGGTGATGATCCCACTGATTTACGGTCAAGGTGTGACGGGGACTATTGGTAACGACAGTGATACCGCGCAGGCATTTAATGAGATGGGAGGCTTACATCAGGCGGTTAAGGTGGATGATATTGTGGTGGATGAAGTGCATAAAGTGGTGAGCACGCCTGCATATATGTTGGCTACGTCGATTTTAGAGGCCCATGTAGGTATTGAAAAACTAGTTAATAAAGTGATTGAAATGATTGATTAATGGTTGCTGTTGTTAAAACAAAAACCACCGACTAAGGTGGTTTTTTGTTTGAGGCTATTGGCTGTTTTGCTGTAGTTTGCGGCTGTCAAACAGTGCTTGAGCCAGGCCGACGAGTAAACCGCCGATGTGGGCGCCATTCGCAATTGGCATACCGAGTAAATCAGTGAATCCAAGCACTAACCATATCATCATAAAACCCATATACGCCTGTGGTAAACGAATGCCGCAGCTAGGTTTTCGAATACCCATTAACCAGGTGTATCCTACTACAGCATAAACTACGCCAGACAAGCCGCCAAAGTTTGGCCCCGTCATATAAAACTGCACTACGCTCGGTAAGGTGCCAGCAACAAGTAGTAAAAATAGCAATGGCCTTGTGCCAATATTGGTTTCGATTTTGCCACCTAAATACCACCACCACAGTAAATTAAAGATGATATGCATGGCAGAAAAGTGCATTAAACTTGGGGTAAACAAACGCCATATTTGGCTTATGTCACTTTGTGGTACGGCGCTGAAAAACGATAGTTGAGTGTATATTGCGTCAGCAAAGCCTAGATTCATCCCTGCAAATACCGCGACACAAGCAAAAAACGTAATGAGTGTAAGTGGGCCTGCACCGCTTAAAAATTGTTGCAGCAATCCTTTAGCGCCTGGGCCATAGTTAAACTTTGCTGAGGTGTCACCATTGTCCCATGAGGCTTGTAAATATTTGCTGTCATAGGGATTGTTAGCAAACAGCTCGAGCTCCGCACGCGCTTGTGGTTCATCTGCGGGATTGCTAATGATTAGGCCAACACCTTGGGCATGTTGCACAGCATGGCATTGAATGTTCAACCCTTTAAGGTAATCAATAAATGCTTGCGCAGCGCGGGCGTTAGGAAGTTGGCCTATTTCTATCATGAGTTGGCGAGGCTCCAAGCACTGAAGCCACCGTCAAGACTGTAGACGTCATCAAAGCCTTGCTCATTTAAATAACTTGCCGCGCTTTGGCTGCTCATGCCGTGATAACACACAACCACAAGCGGCTTATCCATATCTGCAGCTGCAATATAGTGGGCTAAGTTTTCGTTGGTTAAATTAACGGAGTGTTGAATATGGCCTGCTGCAAAGCTAGCTGCGTCACGAATATCAACAACCTGCACCTCGTTAGATGCCTCAGACATATGGATTAGCTCATTAACAGACAAGTGTTTAAAACCAGACATGGTATTACCTATAAAAAGTTTACAGAAAGCGTTTGTATGGAAGCCAGTTTGCAACAAGGGGCTGTATAAATACAACCCCTTGAGAGTGCCGATGATAATAATCTTGGGGATTAATCCCAGCTTAAAATCACTTTGCCAGATTGACCAGAGCGCATTGCATCGAAGCCTTGCTGGAAATCATCAACATTAAAATGGTGAGTAATGATTGGGGTTAAGTCTAAGCCTGATTGGATTAAGCTGGCCATTTTATACCAGGTTTCAAACATCTCTCGGCCGTAAATGCCTTTGATGATTAAGCCTTTAAAAATGATTTTGCTCCAATCAATGGCCATCTCGCCACCAGGAATACCCAGCATGGCAATTTTGCCACCATGGTTCATGGTGTCTAACATGGCGTGAAATGCTGACGGTACACCAGACATCTCTAAGCCGACATCGAACCCTTCGGTCATGCCGAGATCTTTCATCACATCTTTTAAGCTTTCTTTGGCCACGTTCACCGCGCGAGTCGCGCCCATTTTACGGGCTAAATCTAAACGGTATTCGTTAACGTCAGTAATGACAACATGACGAGCACCTACATGTTTACACACGGCTGCTGCCATAATACCAATCGGGCCAGCACCGGTGATTAATACATCTTCGCCAACTAAATCAAATGACAACGCGGTATGCACGGCATTACCAAATGGATCAAAAATGGCGGCTAAGTCATCAGAGATGTCTGCTGGGATTTTGAACGCATTAAACGCCGGTAATACTAGATACTCAGCAAAGGCACCATCACGGTTTACGCCTACACCAGAAGTATTACGGCATAAATGAGTACGACCACCACGACAATTACGGCAATAACCACAGGTAATGTGGCCTTCACCAGAGACGCGGTCGCCAATGGCAAAGCCGCGCACTTCTTGGCCCATGTCGACCACTTCGCCCACGTATTCATGGCCAGCAATCATAGGCACTGGAATGGTTTTTTGTGACCATTCGTCCCAGTTGTAGATATGCACGTCGGTACCGCAAATCGCGGTTTTACGGATTTTAATTAATAGATCGTTATGACCCATTTCTGGTTTTGGTGCATCAACCATCCAGATGCCTTCTTCAGGCTTTAATTTGCTTAATGCTTTCATCTTAGTAACCTAATATTCCCGAGCTTATTGACGTGAGCGAGTTAGATAATACCCATTTCTTTACCGATACGGGTAAAGGCGCTGATAGCATGGTCTAGTTGCTCGCGAGTATGTGCAGCAGACATTTGGGTGCGAATACGCGCTTGGCCTTTTGGTACCACAGGGAACGAAAAGCCGATTACGTAGATATGTTCAGCAAGCAACTTGTTTGAAAAGTCACTGGCCAGTTTGGCATCGCCAATCATGACCGGAATAATCGCATGGTCGGCGCCGCCCAAAGTAAAGCCAGCAGCTGACATTTGCTCACGGAAATAACGGCTGTTTTCCCATACGGCTTCACGTAAAGCTTGGCCTGTTTTAAGCATTTCAAGCACGTGAATTGAGGCACTAACGATTGACGGCGCTAATGAGTTTGAAAATAGGTAAGGGCGCGAGCGCTGGCGTAACCATTCAACCACTTCTTTTTTGGCCGCGGTAAATCCGCCTGAAGCACCGCCTAATGCTTTACCTAACGTACCGGTAATAATGTCTACACGGTCCATTACATCGCAGTATTCATGAGTACCTCTGCCATTGTGGCCAATAAAGCCAACGGCATGTGAGTCATCAACCATCACCAGTGCGCCATATTTATCGGCAAGATCACACACACCTTTGAGGTTGGCGATAACGCCGTCCATTGAAAATACGCCGTCGGTGGCAATTAAAATATTACGCGCGCCAGCAGCTTGAGCGGCAATTAATTGCGTTTCAAGGTCAGCCATGTCGTTATTGGCATAACGGAAACGTTTGGCCTTACATAAACGCACACCGTCAATGATAGAAGCATGGTTTAAGGCGTCAGACACAATCGCGTCTTCTGCATCTAATAAGGTTTCGAATAAACCGGCGTTAGCGTCAAAACATGAAGAATAAAGGATAGTATCTTCCATGCCCAAAAATTCACTCAGGCTTGCTTCTAATTGTTTGTGAGTGTCTTGAGTTCCGCAAATAAAACGCACAGATGCCATACCAAAACCATGGCTGTCTAAGCCGGCTTTGGCAGCTTGAATAAGCTCTGGGTGATTGGCTAAGCCTAAATAGTTGTTGGCACAAAAGTTAATCACTTTTTCGTGATTTACTTCAATGGCTGTTTGCTGTGCAGAAGCAATGATGCGTTCACTTTTGTATAAACCGTCGGCTTTAACATCGACAATTTGTTGATTGATACGGTCGTAAAAAGAGGTAGATGCCACCTGTGTTCTCCTAAGTATGGTTATTATGCTTATCCAAATCACGCAGTAAAACACCGCTGTAATTGAAGGGTGTTTTGGAGTTATTGGCATTCTAACCTTTATTTTTGTCGCTCCACAGCGTTTTTTTTAGTCGTCAGACCAACATGAATTAGATTAGGGCTAGTGATTGTTCACATTAAAAAAACTAATCGTTAACAACTGTAATAGTGGGGTTTTATTGCTGCGAGTAGCGCAAAGAAAATCCGCACATATCAGAGCACAATTGTAGTCGGATATTGGCGGATTGAAAGGCATTGCCATGCGCGTAAAATGTATTGCTTGCACGTCAACGTTTATTACGCGGCTTGATGGCGCTCTTGGCTGGCGATGTCGAGATAATGTTGTTCTAATCGGCTAAACGTTGCCGACGATGCTGGCGTTTCATAAGCCTGGAATATCATCAACACCCGTAATAGGCCGTCATACAAGGTTGCTTTAGTGATACTCGATGTGCTCGATTGGGTTAGCTGATAGCTAATCCAAAAACTCACCATCATTTTTATGGTGTCAGCTAGTGCGGTCACTTTGTTGTCGTCAACATCAAGAAAGCCGTCTTTTTTCAGCTTACGCAAAATATCACTCGAGCGATTGAGCACTTGTTGTTGTGCATGTAGGTAACGTTTTTTGAGCGCATCATCGCGACTTAAAATATCGGCTAAGTTGGCGTACATAAAGCGGAACTGCCACAAAGTATAAAACATGGCGTCAAAGTAACCCATTAATAATTCGATAGTAATGGGCACATCATCATAGGCTTTAAAGCCCGACTCTAAGTGACTTTCGTATAGGGCGAAGATTGAGTTGATAATGTCTTCTTTATTGCGAAAGTGATAATACAAGTTACCCGGACTAATGCCTAAGTGAGCGGCGATGTGGTTGGTGGTAATACTACGTTCACCGTGTTCGTTAAACAGTTCTAGACTGGCAAAAACGATCTTGTCGCGGGTTTTCATATGATTTCCATATTCATTATTAGCTTAGGGTATTGGCTTATTACAGCGATAACATTTCATTAAGCCGACTCAATATGAGTATGTTAACATTGTGTTTATCTGACAAGCAAAAATCGATGACTCTCCTGTTATGAACCGTACCATTTATTCTTTCTTTTTGTATCTTCTATTTCCTCTGGTTGTCATGTATTTGGCTTTTCGAGCGATTAAAAGTCCAGATTATCGTCGTCGATGGTCTGAGCGCTTTGGTTTTGCCAAATTAAAGCCAACGGATGTGTTAGTGCATAGCGTATCGATGGGGGAAACCTTAGCGGCCATTCCGTTGATAAGAAGGCTCATGGCGCAATATCCGCAATATACCTTTACCGTGACCACAACCAGCCCAACAGGCTCTGCAGAAGTAGTAAAAGCCTTTGGGGACTCTGTGCAACATTGTTATTTACCTTTTGATTTTGCATACGCAGTTAAGCGTTTTTTACGCCAAATACAGCCTAAACATATGATTGTTATGGAGACAGAGTTATGGCCTAACTTACTCTATTTTGCCAAAAAACAGGGCGCGTCACTGATATTAGCGAATGCACGTTTGTCACAAAAATCGGCAGCCAAGTATGCCAGTAAACCACGTTTATCGGCCCCGATGTTAATGCTGTTAGATGTAATACTGGTGCAAACGCAGGCTGAGTCTGAACGTTTTATTGCCTTGGGCGTTCAAGCGCAAAAAATACACGTTTGTGGCAGCCTTAAGTTTGACTTAACAATTGACCCCGATAAAAAACAGCAGGCGATAGAAACTCGAAACCAATGGCAGCGTACAGATAAACCTATTTGGGTTGCTGGCAGCATTCACCCCGGTGAGTTTGATGCCATTTTAGCTGCGCATAAACAGCTGTTAGTCAGTTTTCCTGATGCATTACTGATTATGGCGCCTCGTCATCCAGAACAATTTAATTTAGCGGCCATTACCATTACTCAAGCCGGTTTTAAGCTGGCCCGTCGTAGTATGAATGATGACGTCAGTATTGATACTCAAGTGCTACTCGGCGATACCATGGGGGAATTATTAATGCTCTATGGCGCAGCCGATCAAGCTTTTGTAGGGGGCACATTAATTGAGGGCGGTGGGCATAATCCGCTAGAACCCGCAGCGATGGGCTTACCTGTATACGTTGGCCCTAATCATTGGAATTTTGCTGAAATTACTGAGTTACTTGCCAATGCAGGTGGGTTGCAGTGTGTTGCCGGAGCTGACGATCTTGCTCAAGTATTAGCGGCTAAGTGGAATAACGACAATCAATACCAACAAGCATCGACAGCCGCGTTAGCGGTGGTGACGCAAAACCGAGGTGCGTTGGCGAAACAATTTTCGTTTATCGATTCACTTTGGCAGTCATTTAATGATTTAAATAGGGTGTAGACTCCGGTAACCATCAAGTAGCAGTTGCCAACATTGCTGTGAAAACGCCAGGCTAGGTAGCTTACCTTGCTCTTTATTAAATGAGCGTAATAATCTGTCTAGGTTAGCTTGTTGCCAGCTTGCGTTGGGTTGACGTAACTCGCCGCGGTCAAAATCGATTAAATAAAATTGCTCATGTGCTAATAAGATATTTTTGGCATTAAGGTCGGCATGATACACGCCACGTAAGTGAAACTTAGCAATTGTTTGGCCAAGTGCATACCATTGTTGCTCATCCATAGGCTGTTGACTTAAATAGGCCACTAAATCTTTAGCGCCAGCAACATGCTCAATAATAATGTCGGCGTTGTAGCATAAACCTGAACGTGCAACATGGGCGGCGATGGGCCTCGGTACCGCAAAGCCTTCTTGGTAAAGCGTTTCTAGAATCGCTAATTCCGCCATTGCACGAGTTTGCTTAAGGCCGGTGTATAGATAACTGTCGCGGTTAAATTTACCTACCAATCCGCCGCGCCAATAATGGCGTAACACCCAGGTTTGTGATGAGTCCGTTTTGACAAACCAAGTGGTATAGCGACCTTTAGACTGGCCTACAACTGCGGCTTTGGTTTGCCAAACATCCACAGAGAAATCTTGCGGCGTTAGGGTAGCGGCACTGGGTTCGCACCAGGCGATATGGCCTTGCTGGGTAGTTTTTATTTGCATCTAATTATCAAATAGCACGGGCTTGATTGTGGATCGAAATAACATTATACCTTAAGATCACTCACTTGCATTCCTTCCATCTTTTTCACTGACGCATATTGGATATTCAATGAAAGCTGACTTTAGTTCGATACGTTCATTATGTTTACTGCGTTTGTCTGCTATAGGCGATGTGTGTCATGCCGTGGCGATGGTTCAAGCAATTCAAAAGCATTATCCAGATTTAGCTATCACATGGGTGATCGGCAAAGTTGAGTATCAATTGCTTAAGCATTTACCGGGTATCGAGTTTGTTATTTTCGATAAATCCAAAGGTTGGCGCAGTTATGCACAGCTACGCAGTGATTTAAAAGGTCAACAATTTGATGTGTTGTTGCATATGCAAGTGGCATTGCGGGCGACAATAGCGTCATTGATGATTAAGGCGCGTATTCGGGTCGGATTTGATAAAGCGCGGGCTAAAGAAGGCCAATGGTTAGTGACCAACCATGCTGTTGAAGCTATCGCTGAACCACATGTATTAGATGGTTTTATGGGCTTTGCTAAGGCTATTGGTGTGACAGACTTAACCCCAAGCTGGAATATTCCTGTACCGCAAAGTGATAGTGATTTTGCTGCCCAGCTGATTGGTGGTGACAAAGTATTGGTGATTTGCGCTGCCGCCAGTAAAGCAGAGCGCAACTGGTTACCTGAGCGTTATGCTGCCGCCGCTGATTATGCCATATCGCAAGGGTTCAAAGTCATGTTATGCGGTGGTCCCACTGTGTTAGAGAAAAACCTCGCTGATGTTATTCAGTCGCATAGTCAGCACGCTTTCGACAATCAAGTGGGCAAAACAACCTTAACCCAATTATTAGCCGTGTTAAAACAAGCAAGCTTGGTACTAGCGCCAGATACCGGACCATTGCATATGGCGGTGACTCAAGGTACTCCTGTAATAGGCTTATATGCTCATTCTAACCCCGGACGAACGGGGCCTTATCATTTTCGTCAATATACTGTGAGTGTTTACCCACAAGTTATCGCAAAGCAGTTTTCTGCCGAGGTAAAATGGGGAACTCGCGCAAAGGGTGAGCATTTAATGGCGATGATAGAGGCTGATGATGTGATAAAAAACATGAAAAAACTCATGGCTGATCATGGCATGAGTTAGCGATTAACACTCAGTCAAGGTAACGGTTGATAGAGTTACATTTGCTTTGCTGTGATATTCATTTTTATTAAAAAACCAACATACTCTGCGTATCGTGCTTAAGTATTGTGGAAGGGAAACAGTTTATATGAGTAAGAAACGCTATTTATTCTACATTTCACAAAATTATTCTTACGCGATATTAAGACCATTGCAAAAGATCATTTTAGCGCGTGGGGATGAGGTGAGATGGTTTCTAATGGGAGATCAAGTTGCTGACAAGTTTCTTAAACCTACAGAGCATCGATTATTGACGATAGAAGATACGATTCAATGGCAGCCGCATGCGGTATTTGTGCCGGGCAATGTGGTACCTAGTTTTATTCCAGGGGTAAAAGTTGGAGTGTTTCATGGTTTTGATTCTGGAAAAGTTGATAGTTTAGGGCGAAGTGATCATTTTAATATTCGTAATTGTTTTGATCTATATTGTACTCAAGGCCCTGACTCTACATTGCCATTTGAAATATTAGCTAATAAACATGGTACTTTTAATGTCGTCGAAACGGGTTGGCCAACGCTCGATCCATTATTTGAAAATGATACAGACACCTCAGTGCTGATCAAAAATGATGAGCGACCGGTAATTCTTTTCTGCTCGACTTTTTCACCACGATTTACATGTGCACCTATTGTTTTCGACAAAGTGAAACAGATGGCTCAAGATGGGCGCTGGAGGTGGATCGTTCAGTTTCATCCTAAAATGAACCAAGAGATTGTTAACAAGTACAAGCTGTTAGAGAGTGATAATTTATCCTTTATTGAAACTGACAATGTGCTGCCTCTGTTAAAAGAAGCTGATGTTATGTTATGTGATACATCTTCAGTGCTTATTATGTTTCTTCTGCAAGGCAAGCCTGTGGTTACTTTTAATAATAAGACTAATTGGCCACATCTTCTGAACGTGAGTGATGTTGATGAACTAGAGCCCGCTATTGAAAACGCTTTGAGTAAGCCACCAGAACTACTTGAAGAAATTCAACGATATTGCGATCGTATACACCCAAATCGTGATGGTCGCTCTAGTGAGCGAGTATTGGCTGAAACAGATAAGTTAATCGACAATGGTTTAGCGGGATTAAAGCGTAAGCCATTAAATATCATCAGGAACCTAAAGATGAGAAAAATATTAGGTTATTGGAAGTTATAATAGAGTAGTTTACTTTAATCGAATTGATAGAATGCCATAATTTGTGGTGTTCTATCATCTTAATATAATTTTTAGTTTATTATTTATCAGTTTTAGATGTGATTTTTCGTTTTAGTTTTGATACATAGCGTGATTGACATTATATCAGGATGAGGTCGTGAACGTTTTTTGAACCTTGCTTTTATACCTTTGTCCACATAATATTATTATATAAAAACAACATTTTTATATAAAAACAACATTATTATATAAAAACAACAATGGGTAAACACAACTTATATGGCTTATTTATTCATATCCCGCAAAAATGTTCATGCAAAATACTATAAAAAAATTATCAAAAAAGTGTCAATGGATTGCCAATTACATATAATGGGGTTGCCTAAATTTACCGCAGTTAACTATTTGAAGAATGCCTTTAATGTTGATTTTGATGGTGTTGTAAAATCGCAGTTAATACGTAAAAGAGCACGCAGTCCTATTTGGGCGAATGCTGCTGTTAGTGCAGCGTATCGTTTTTTGCTGGTTTTAATTGAACGTCTAAGGTATGCCAAGTATTTAGCTCTATTAAATGAAGTTAAGCCCGAGTGTATTGTAATTTGGAATGGTAATAAGCTGCCTAATATCACTGTCGCTATGGTTGCAAAATCATTAGGAATAAAGCAGTTTTATTACGAAAATGGATTGTTGCCAGGCACGAGTAGCTTAGACCCTCGTGGTATTAATTTTAATGCGTCGTTGAGTCGTGATCCATCTTTTTATCTTAATTTTGATCCGCAAAATCTTTTAGAGTTTTCTGAGCCTGAAATCATCCCAAGAGAAGACCATAAAAAACGTTGTGCGTTTGATTCAACAAAAATACCAGAACGTTATATTTTTGCGCCTTTTCAGGTGCCTCACGATACGCAAATAGCAAGTTTTTCTCCTTGGATAGACTCAATGGAAATGTTTTATGATGAAGTGCTTAAAGCTGTTAAAAGCTTGAATGATCCTTCTTTAAAAGTGGTGTTCAAAGAACACCCGTCATGGCACAAACATTACTCCCATCTTTATAATAAAGATTCAATTGCGACATTTGCCAATGGAAATAAAACCTGCGATTTAATTCAATGTGCTGAGGCCGTGGTTACTATCAACTCAACAGTAGGTTTAGAAGCTCTATTGCTTAGTAAGTCTGTTTTAACACTAGGACAAGCCTGTTACAACATAGAAGGTCTAGTTAAGAATGCAAATAACCCTGAGCAGCTAAGTGAAAATATTAAAGCTGTAATACAAGGCTGGGAACCGAATTTGCAACTGCGTAGTAAGTTTTTTAAGTTTATTGAGCATGTATATTCTATTCCTGGGGTTTGGAAACATACTGAAGACAAGCATATTAAAGCAATTGAAGCTCGTTTTACTGGTAGTGATGAATTTGCTAAATATCAAGATATTTTTTGAATAGTAGTTTTGGTTAGCTAGAGCACCGTAGTGCGGGAGCTTGTGAGCCTGTAATTAGAGACTGTAACTAATTTTGTGTAACTGTCTAGACGTTAATACTCATACTAAGCGTTTGTAATTTTTGTCGTTGTGATAATTTATCCTTATACACTTAATGCTTGGTCACCTCGTTTCTATCTGGTTATTTTGCTACCAAAGGTTACCAGCGGATTTTTTGTGACTCATAAAGTGCGCCTACTGACGGCTTGGCATCGGAGAGAATCGTGGATTATATTGAGAAATACGATAAGTCTTAGTTATACCAATCAGCACAAAAATGTGATCATTCTTACTGGTTAAAATCGCTTATAACGTCGTTAGAAATTTTGAAGGTAGAACAACTAACTCACTGCAATTTCTGCCTTATTCTAAGCAACTTTTCCTGCGCAATCTCTGAACACTTATTTATCCTGATTGGTATTATTGACAAGAAACGATGATTCAGAAAAGATATAAAAAAGGCAGAACGTAAAAGTTCTGCCTTTTTATTATGAAGTGTAAACGTAGGTTATTTCACGGTACTTGGTTTATTCAACCAAGGCGTTCTAGCATCTGTGCCACCATAAAGCTCAAATTTGCGACCCAGTTTTTGACCGCCATCTCGGGTTAATGGTTGCCACGCTAGGCTGCCACGATTTGATACTGGTGTAGGTAAAATCGCATCGAAAGGAACTGAAATATAGAATCCTTTAGTAAAGCTGCCTTCGCCAAATTGATCGGCAGACAAGTTCGTTTTAGATGCAAATGCACCCACGATTACGCCGCTATCGAATTGTTTAGATAAATCGACAGTCACACCACGATCTTCCGCTAAATACTGACCGTAACTGACTTTAAGCAACACATCATCGAACCAGCTTGGTTGATAATAAACACTGGCGTGGCCGGTAAACGTACCGGTTTGAGCTCGATACTCACTCCCAGATTCAGCATCAAAGTTTATTTCTTTATTAAAAAAACCAAATACATTGTCAGGGTCGCGTTGTTTGACGTAGTTTGCGTCAACACCAAAAGCCCATTCGCCGTTCATTGGGCGATAGAGTACTTCACCACCCACACCACCAAACATCATTTCGAGATAGCCCACATAAGCTTGCGCGTAGATATTTTCACTGAGTTTATCGAGCCAGGTTAACTGCAAGTTATCAACACGTACCGGTGTATCAGAAACATACTGTCTTACTAGCGTTCTAACTCGTTTAAGATCGGTACCATCAGGTGGTGTTTGATATTTAAACTGATCGTAGTTATCAAACAGGTTGATGTAGACTGAACTACTAACTTCAATATTCTCAGTCAGCCAGCGACTCGCGCCGCCATTGATGCCAACATTAAATAAGTAAAAGTTTTCCGAACCACCAAAAGATTGAACTATCTTTGGTGCAAAACCATAATTCCACTGGTTAGGCGTGTCCCAATCAGGTGTTTCAGTGGGTAATGTCGGTTCTACAACTGTTGTACTGTCTGTTACTTTTGCATTGATGTAGTTATGTTGTACCGCATTGGTAAACTGTTTTGCATCAATGTGGGTTTCAGTGGTTGGTAAATGCCCCGCAACTTCAATTATTTTGAAGGTTTTTGCTTGTGGGAAATAATTAACTAAAATTCGCCCTGCATGATCGTGAGCATATTTTCTATCACGGTATTTCGTTTGCGTCGCAACAACGGTAACCTCATCATTTTTGATGTAGATTTTGGCGCCTTTGTAGCCTGCATCAAAGGCTAATTGCTTGTTAAGCTCCGGTAAATTGACTTTGCGGTCGGCTAAATCGGGCTTCTTTTCAATCTGTTGCTTTGGGGTGTCGCGCCAGTTTGATTTTAAGGTATTAAAGTTAGTCGCCAGACTAAAACCGAGCGTCCAGGTATTGCCACGCTCATAACTGAGTTTAAAATCGCCCCAATTACTGACACGGTATAGCATCCCATAGTTGATAGGACTGTCTTGTGTTAGTTCATTACCCGTGCGTAATGCAGCAAAATCAGACTTGTAATCATTACCATCATATTCCACTTTTAGACGCAATGGATCCCAGGGTGTTTGATACTCAATACCGGCAAAAATGGCACTACAGCCTTTAAACCAACGTTCAAAGTCAACATTGCCACCTTTACCCTTGTAGCCTGTATTTCGATTGCAATCTACCGATGATTGTTTGTTGGTATCAGTGACATTACCTCGGTTGCCGATATAACCCCAACCGAAGCCTACAGTCGCATCAAAAGGGCCAAAGCCTTTAGTCATAGCAATATATTCGCTATCAAATAAACCGGTACCGCCGATGTCGCGAACGCCGATAGAGGTTTCTGGGAGCCAGTAGCTTTCTTCTAATAAGCGCAGTTTTACATCAATGCCTTTGTCGGTGTAATAGGTATCACCGCTAAATTCAGGATCATTGCTGTAGAGCACATCGGGGACTTGGGTATAGCGAATAGTGGTTTCTAACCAGGGAAATAACTGCAGTGATAATGCACCGTGATAATAATCTTCGTTAAAGGTTCCGCTGACACTAAACTCGCCTTCAGCTGCCATTCTACCCGTCGGCATTTGAATGAGGCCCACGCCACCGAAATCATATTGTGAAGGTGTCAGTTTTGGCGTTGATAATTCATCGCTGTGCGCTGTGGTACTGATAGCTATTCCGCTCACCATGAATGAAATGGCTAAAACAGAAAAGACAGATTGTTTTGCTTGATTCATGGTTAACGTATCCAATGTCTTATAAGTTCAAGAATTTGTTGGTTTAACTCTGGCTCGTTATTCCTAACACCGTCAAAATCAAGATAGATAATCGCCCCAGGTGCAATATCGATATGTTGTTGGTTCCAATAAGCAATAGGATATTTTTCTACTTGCCCATCTGGCTGAATCAGCCAGGCATAGCTATTTTGTGATGCATTTAATGGCATCGCATTCTCAATATATTGAGAAGCATTTTGTCTCACCACGAAGGGTTGTGAGCCATTTTGAGTCACGGCGCCTAAGACCATCACATATTGAGGTTTACCTGGAAGCGTGAGTAAGTATTTTCCCTGTAACAATGGGTTCAGTTCTTCTTTTAATCGAATCACATCATAATCAAGTGGAATAAACTCACGTTGAAGAAATTGGTTATTTGCAATCCATGTCGCTAGTGTTTTTAATGCCTGAATATGATCTGGCTTACCCATATCACTATATTGTGTTTTAAGGGCATTAAGTATCTGTTGTCGCTGTGTTAGCAACGCCGCTTCTGAACTGGCATCGTACAAACCCGCTCCTAGCCAATAAATGGGTAAAGGATTCGATTGTGCAGAAGAAAGCTGCGCATTTGATAAGCTATCTTGAATGACTTGTACTAAGCGTGGTGGGCTAACATATGTTAATGATGCGGTTGAGTTACTGTATACCGATTGAGTAACAGTGACTTCAGTTTCGGCATAACTAAGTGGTAAATTACAAATTAATAGCATTAAAGCTAAAAAGAGTTGAATTAGCGGCTTCATTTCACGTCCTCAAATCCATAAGGCTTAAGAAGGGTCATTTCGATATAAGGTAAGTTCGGGGCAATTTTTTGATAACTTTTGATCACGTTACCCGTCGATTCATCAACCCAAAATTGGTTGTCATATTCGATATCGAGATTAGCGACGACAACATGCTCATTGAATTTTTTAAGCGTTACGGTTTTATCATTGATAGTGAGCGTTTCATCACTAACAAAACTAAAGGTGGAGTGCTGTTGATAATTGATATGATAACCAGGTTGCCAATCTACCGTACTTTTCCATTGCATTGGTGTACTACTTAGATGCAAGCCTAAAGCGACAGGATCAGTTTGTTCGCTGTTAATGTTAAGGCGATTACCAACAAATAAATTTACTGATTTCAATAAACGACCATTACGAGTCACTAACAAACCTTTGTCAGCTGAGAGCCATTTAAGCTCAATATTTTTAGAATCAATGCGGGTTAATGGCAGTGTTTGTGGGGCTTCAGCATATGCAAGTACGATATATGATCTATTTGTGTTATTGATTCTGACGTGGATGCTGGCATAAGGACTTTGTTCTATTTCGGCAACAGTGACATTATCATCAGGGAAACCTACGACGCTTTCTTTAAGCATGCCACCAATCTGTACGAAGGTGTTGCTACAGCCTGTTAAGATGAAGAAGAAAAGCAAAGGGAGTAGACTTTTTTTTTGAAAAATGGAATGCATACGAGCTCAGTTCCTTAAGCTTTGGCTTTATGACAAAAAAAAGAAAATAAAAAAGCACATTAAAAAATGTGCTTTTTTAACAGGCTTACGAATTAGTTTGTTACTGAAGTCGTAGTCGTGCCTGTGCCAGTACCTGTACTAGTTGTAGTTGTACCAGTACCAGTACCAGTACCTGAACCGTCTTCAGAGTTGCTGTCGTTTGCAGCTGTTGTAGCAACTGCCACAATAACTGATCCAGCTACAGCTGCAACACCAGCAGTAACACCACCAATTGCACCACCAGTAGCACCGCCAGTAGCACTACCAGTTGTAGACGTTGTAGTTGTATCAGTAGGTTCTGCTGCATAAGCTGAACCGATCATTAATAAAGCAGTAGTTAACGCGATAGCTGATTTTTTCATATTCAAAGTATTCCCGTAAATTATTCAAACACACCTAAATGGAAGATTAGCATATAATCGATTCACTTCCATATATAATTCGACACAAATGCTTAATAAATATTCAGCTTGATCGAGTTGCTAATTTACACGATTTTCAGTTTTTTTACAAAAACAGTTTAATTAATTATCAATTACACGTGTGTTGGGCTGGCATGAGCTGTTAAAATATCAGCAACCCTAACACCCACATTATGGCGTTGAATGATGCATAGAAGAGCAATTTACCCAGGTACGTTTGATCCCGTGACTAATGGTCATGCAGATTTAATTGAGCGTGCAGCGCGTTTATTTAAGCACGTTATTATTGGTATTGCCTCAAACCCGTCTAAACAACCGCGTTTTACGCTTGAGGAACGCGTTGCTCAGGTCAACCTTGTCACTGCTCATTTAGATAATGTTGAAGTCGTTGGGTTTACTGGGCTTCTGGTTGATTTTGCTAAAGAGCAGCATGCAAGTGTATTAGTGCGTGGATTACGTGCAGTATCTGATTTTGAATACGAATTTCAGTTAGCCAATATGAATCGCCGTTTAAGCCCCGATCTCGAAAGTGTTTTTTTAACCCCAGCAGAAGAGAATTCGTTTATATCGTCTACTTTGGTTAAAGAGGTTGCTCTTCATGGCGGCGATGTGAGCCAATTTGTTCACCCACACGTTGCCGCAGCATTGAAGCAAAAAATCAATGCAACAAAGAAAGGATAACTCGATTGATGTTAAAGGGATTTTACTTGAGTAAGTTAGCGATTTCATTGGGGTTAAGCTCGGCTTTATTATGCTCTGTAGCGCAAGCGGCACCCTGGGTCGATACCAGTGATATTTACTTACGTGCAGATATACAAGCGCTTGCAGATGCCGGGGTAATAACGTCTCCTATTAATACATACCCATTAATGTGGTCTGGTATTGGGGTTGATTTAGCGCGAGCTGAGCCATCGTTATTGAGTAAAGCATTAATTGATGCTTACGCTCGGGTTAATTTTTACTATCAAGCAGCAGTGAATAATCGAGGCAATACGCGTGTCAAAGTAGCTGCGGCAACTGATGCGGCTCGTTTTCAGCATTTTGGTTCTGATTATCGAGAAAAAGGCCAAATACAAGGCTCGCATGAGTATTTGGGCCAAAATCTTGCTTATAAACTATCAGCGTCAGCAAATTACCATCCGAATGACGATAAAGACTTTCGTTTTGACGATAACTATATCGCGGTAATTTTAGGTAATTGGGTGACCACATTTGGTACTGTTGCGCAGTGGTGGGGCCCGGGGTTTGACTCTTCTTTGCACATGTCGACAAATGCAAGGCCAATGTCTTCGTTGATGATAAGTCGTAATAATCCTCAAGCATTTGAAACACCTTTGCTTTCTTGGTTAGGTACCTGGACATTGACCGCTGGGGTCAGTCTCACAGAACAAGAACGCGATGCACCCAATGCGTTACTATGGTCATTTCGCAGTGCGATAAAGCCATTAAAGCAGCTTGAAGTCGGCGTATCGTGGACCGCGATGTTTTGCGGTGAAGGGCAAGAGTGCGATGTGGACAGTGCTTTTGATGCTATTACTGACCCACAAGAATGTAATTCCACTGATTGCAGCAGTAATACCAATCAAATGACAGGTTTTGATGTGCGTTATAGCGATGACTGGTTTGGTATTCCTGTCGGTTTATATGTAGAGCAAACCTGCGAAAATGCTTCAAACGCTTCGAGTATGTCTGATTGCGGACAGATGTTTGGTGTCGACTCGCGATTTAATTTTTCAAAACAGCAATATAAAGTGTTTTTTGAATATTCCGACACTATGGTCAATTGTGATGCGAGATCTGAATATAACTGTTTTTATGAACACTCAACGTACCAAAGTGGTTCACGTTATTATGGCCGTACCTATGGCAGCACCTATGATAGTGATGCACAAACCTATGTTCTTGGTTTAATTGGGCAGTTTGAAAACAGTCATGGTTTTACCTCTATATTGCGATATGCCCAGCTAAATAAAGATGGCACTAATCGTGTTAGTGAATGGGCTCTACAGCCATTAAAAGAAGATTTATTGATGCTTGAGTTGTCTTATCGTATGCCTATGTTTAATGGCATGTTGACCTTGGGTGGCAGCGTAGCTAACTCTGAGTTTGAAGTACAAGATGACGATACGCAGGCGACAGTGTTTTCTACTTTTGAGTATCGATTTTAAATTGAACCTCATCAAATCAGGTTAAATAGCAGAATACATCAGGGAGCCAAATTGGCTCCCTTTATATAGTTAAATAAATTATTTTTAATTGTCGCGTTATCGCTGCTGGCATATACCGCAAAATACCGTGGTACGTTGGCCTAGTTTGATTTCACTCAATAAATTACCGCAATGGGTGCAGGTTTCGCCGCCGCGGCCATAGACATGTAGCTTTTGCGCAAAGTAACCTGGTTTTCCATCAGCGTTAGTAAAGTCTTTTAGGGTGGTGCCACCTTGCTTTATGGCATGGGCTAAAATTTGTTTCACTTCACTGACTAGCACCGTTAATCGTTCGATATCAATGCTGCCCGCTTCGGCTTGAGGGTGAATACCCGCGGCAAACAAGGCTTCGTTGGCATAGATATTCCCAGCGCCCACCACAATGTGATTATCCATTAAGCACTGTTTAATGGCTTTCTTTTTGCCTTTTAATGCGGCTTGTAACTGCTGCGGGGTAAAGTCTGTACTTAATGGTTCTGGGCCCAGTTTTGACAATAATGGGTGGGCTTCTTCGGGTAATTCGTACCATAACCAGGCGCCAAAACGCCTAGGGTCATTAAAACGTAGCATGCGGCCATTATCTAACACTAGGTCAATATGGTCATGTTTTTCAGCAGGCGTGTTACGCGGTAAAATACGCAAACTCCCTGACATGCCTAAGTGGACGATGGTCATGCCTGCATTGGTATCGATTAATAAATATTTAGCACGACGACGAACGTTGTTAATACGTTGGCCGACAATGTTTTGCGCAACATCCGGCACCGGCCAGCGTAGTGAACCATTACGTATAATCAACTCACTGACAGTTTGTTCAATAAGGAACGGGCTGATCCCTTGGCGGGTGACTTCAACTTCTGGTAATTCAGGCATAAAAACTCATTATTTTGATTGAAGCATTTCAGCAAGCACTGGCTGTAAATCAGCGCGTAAGCTTGGTGGTATTTTGTACCAATTTTTATTTGATGACTGCAATAAGCCATCGTCGGGGAAATAACGCCATTGCTGTGCGGTGTGAATATTGCTTATCGCGATAGTCAGCGTTTGTTCATTGGTGCCATGCTCTGGTTGAGCTGTTAATGGCGACACACTAATATTTTGCCACGCTTGGGCCCATTGTTGACAGTTAAGGACCTGCTCATGACACCACCACTTATCTTCTTTTTTACTTAGCCATATGTCATCGAGATGCAGTTGCACTAACGGCAGTTGCGGGTCGAACAGCGCCACAGCGTCATCGGGAAGATTAGCGGTTTTGTCATCAATAAATGATAACACCGCGATCATAAAGACACTGGCACCGATAATAATGTAATTCCAATTTTTTCGAGAAAGCGCCATAAAAGAGTCCTTTTCATTAGATGCAGCGGTATGCTGATTTTTTAGTTTATCACCCACGCGATAAAAAACGAATCTAGCGATGCAAGACTTAAGCGGATTAACCAACATGGTTGGTATAACTATACGAAAGAGGTTGGGATGTAGATTACCCGAGAATGAAGATAGCAATAGCGTGGGCCGAGAGATGGCAGATTAGGTCATCGAGGCAATAATATGAACGTTAAACAATTAAGCGCCTCGACAATCATTGCGCGGATCGTGAATGTCGAGATGCTGTTTTCTTAATTCAAATTATTTAAAATGAATCATATTTAAAGCAAGTCGGCAAAAGGCTGAATAAATACCCTATCACCGGCAGGAATAGTTGCAGTGTCGTCAGCGATGACAATAAGGCAGTTAGCATTCACCATCGAATTCAACATTCCTGAGCCCTGTGCACCAGTGGTACTGACATGTATTTGTCCGTCACTGCCGATACTATAAACGCCACGTAAAAACTCCGTTCTGCCTGTTTTACTGCGTAAAGCGTGGTCTGCAATGGCAGGAATAAACTGAGGTTGCCAATTATTTTCACCGGCTAATTTACGAATAGCGGGTTGGACAAATTGCATAAAAGACACCATCACAGCAACGGGGTTGCCTGGTAAACCAAAAAATAGACTTTGATTGATTTTACCTACCGCGAGCGGGCGACCTGGGCGCATATTGATACGCCAAAAATGGGTGTTGCCAACATTGGCAAGTGCCATTTTGATGTAATCAGCATTGCCTACTGACACACCGCCTGAGCTAATGACAATATCCGCTTTTGTCGCGGCGTCGCGTAATGTGTTGGTTAGGGTTTGTTCGTTATCGTCGATAATCCCAAGGTCAATCACCTGACAACCGAGTTTCTTCGCCATCGACAAAATGGTGTAGCGATTAGCATCAAAAATACAGTTGGGCTTTAGCTCATCACCGGGTTGACTCACTTCATCACCTGTTGAGAACACCGCAATCACGGGCCGCTTAAAAAGAGGCAAACGATTAAAACCCAATGATGCCATTAAGCCCAGTTCTGCAGCGCCTAATCTGCAACCTGCAGATAGTGCCACTTCACCTTGGGCTATGTCTTCACCGGCAAGTCTTACATGCTGGCCTTTGACGATGTATTCAGTCTCAAGTAGGGTGACCTTTTGGCCGTTTTCTTCAGCTAACTCGCGTGCTTGAATGGTGTCGGCACCTTGTGGCACGGTTGCCCCAGTCATAATGCGTACTGCTTCACCAGAATGGAGGAAATTTGGGTAGTTATGCCCAGCAAGCACTTCTGCCACAATCTTAAGTGGCGCAGTCGACACACTGTCAAATGCAAAAGCATAACCGTCCATGGCTGAGTTGGTTTGTTGCGGCACATTAATTTCTGAAATAATGTCGTGAGCAAGAATGCGGTTATCAATATCAATAAGTTCAACCAGTTCTGTTTGGCTAGTCGCTTTCACTTGGCTTAATACTTTACTAATACCTTGCGAGACGCTAATACCATATTCAGACTCTGGTTGGTCTCGTAACGCTTCGGCGTCAAAACAAATGGGTAATTTAACGGGAGGAGCCTGCCAATGTTGTTGGTAGTGCTGAACAAAATCAGCAATTTGCTGCACATTGTTTAAATCTAATCGCGTCAAGGTGTCTGGCACCTGGGTGTCTTCGCAACAAGCGATAGCGACAATATTTTCGTCATGCACATGAATAAATGGTTTATTGTGAGCAGCACGGTGTAATTCAATTTTGGGTAATGCTAATTTTTTAAAGCCTTCGACTAATACAATATCGACTTTGTCAGCTTCAATTTGGCGCAGCAAATGTTGTAGTTGAGGATCGTCCTCGACAGGATCTTCAGTCATTAATGCCCAGCGCACATGAGAAGCGACCAATACTTGTTTGGCACCCGCTTTTCGCATCTCAAAGCTGTCTTTACCAGGAATATCAACATCAAAATTATGATGTGCATGTTTGATAACGGCTAAACGAATACCGCGTTGATTGAGTTCAGGAATAAGCTGGGTTAACAGGGTTGTTTTACCGGTGCCGCTGTATGCACAAAACCCTAAAACGGGAATAGGTAATGGGTTACTAAAGACTACTGTCATCGTGGACCTCTTAATAAATTACTTGGCAATTTGCTGGGCGAGTTGCTGTTTTTGTTCTGGTGTATTGACGTTAACAAAAGCATTGGGCTGATCGGCAAAGCTCTCTACTGCCACTTGATGTTGGCGATACCAAAAATCAATTTTACGCTCACCGGCATCCAAAAACGCCTGCATAGACTCGGCTAAATAGGGTTTAAGCAAGAGCACGACCGGCTGTTCACGTTCACCATCGCTCGCAACAGCAATATCGGCATTTTGCTTGATAAGAGCGGCTAATAATCGCGATGCTAAATCGTCTGGTAACATCGGGCAATCACAAGGCACCACCAACAAATACTCTGCTTGAGTTTGTTTTAACGCCGTGACCATGCCAGCTAATGGACCTAGGTAGCCGCTGTCTTGATCACTAAAAACGCGATAACCCCATTGTTCATATTGAGTTTGGTTGCGGTTGGCATTAATCATAATGCGATCAACCTGATTGCTGAGCTTGTCAATGGTATGGCAAATCATTGCTTGGCCGTTAAGATCGACTAAGCCTTTATCGTTACCGCCCATTCGTCTTGCCATGCCGCCCGCTAAAATTACTGCGTCAATTTGTGGTGCCATAATGTAATTCCGTTGTATTAGTCTGATGCACTGTCTCTGCTGTAGGAACATGCATGCTGGTATGAATGGTACGTTGCTTAATATGCCAATGCTGTTGGCATAGGGCTGTGAGGCCGCAAGTTTGGTGGCTACTGATTAACAGGCCTGTGCCGTCTTGTTTTAATTGATTTATCATCGCCAGCACTAAACGTTGCGAATGTTTATCCATATTCGAAATAGGTTCATCGAGCATGAGTAGTTTGGGTTGGGTAATCCACGCTCTGGCAATCGCAAGTCGTTGGCGTTCACCGCCAGATAAATCACTCGCATGGTGAGTTAATAAGTCGTTCAGTTGAGCCATATTAATGGCTTGCTTAATTCTGCTGCTACGCTCGCTTGGCGTTAATTTCAACTGATTTAGTGCATAAGTTAAATTGTATTTTACTGACCCGTCAAACAAATAAGGGTGTTGATGTAAATACACCGCTTTGCCTAATAAGCTGTCTGCCTGCCACCAGGGTTTAGGCGTAAAGCCATGGCCCAAAACCACACCCTCGGTTGGCTTAATCAAGCCCGCAAGAATTTTCATTAGGGTTGATTTTCCAGAGCCATTATCGCCCTGCAAATAGATCACATCGCCTTGTTTAAAATTCAGTTCATCCACGCTAAACAAGGTGTTTTTTTGAAACTTCATCAGCACATTCTGAGCATGGATCTGTACCGGGTTGCTGGTGGATAAGCTATTTAATAAGGCCATCTTAATGACTCCTTGGGAGGGCTTTACCTCGCAATGAACCTAAGATGAAGTTTAGTACCAAGGCTAAAATTAATAATACTAATCCTAATGCAATGGCTTGAGCAAAATCACCCTTACTGGTTTCCAGTGCGATAGCGGTAGGAATATTGCGTGTGACATTCATAATGTTCCCTCCCACCATCATTGAACAGCCAACCTCAGTAAGAATGCGACTAAAGGCGGCAATAATGGCCAAAAGCAGTGGTACTCGCAGTTCTCGACACAATGTCCATACCGCGCGTAACCATGATGCACCTAGCGTACGTGATGTTTCCCAGGCGCGACGATCTACGCTCGAAAACGCCGCTTGTGAAAGTGCAACCATCACCGGTGCGCAAATTAACATTTGTCCTAAAATCATACCTTGTTGGGTAAACAACCACTTTAAATCACCGAGCACCCCTTGGCGAGTCAGCAATAAATAAACCAATAGCCCAATGACAACCGTTGGAATCGATTGCAAAGTTTGAATGAGGTTGGTTACCACCCAGCGGCCACGGAAATGGCTGAATGCCAGAATAAACCCTAAGATAATCGAGGGAATAATCGTGATCAGCAGCGCCGCAAAGGACACCGAGAAAGAGATATTAATAATCGCCCAAACATCTGGGTCAAAAGAGAGCAGCAAGCTAAATGCTTGCTGCAATAGGGCTAACCAGCCGTCACTCATTTTTTATATGTTGCCTTGAACAATTGCTCTCCTTGCACTGTGAATTCATTAATCATAGTTTGTGTCGCTGGGCTAATTAGCCAATCACTGAACGCTTTTGCACCTTTATGATTAAGATCTGGATACTTTTCTGCGTTAATTAATATGACTTGGTAAGGGTTGGCTAATGCTGCGCCGCCTTCAAAACTAATGGTTAAATCAAGTTTAGCTTTATAAGCAATAAAAGTACCACGGTCTGCTAACGTATAAGCTTGTAATTCATTTGCCATTAACAAGGTTTTACCCATGCCTTGGCCTACTGAAGTATAACCGGCAAAGTCAGGTGTTACGCCAGCAGCTTGCCAAATTTCAAGCTCCTTCATGTGGGTGCCTGAGTTATCCCCACGAGAGATAAACTGACTTGGTTTAGCCGCAATTTTACTAAATGCTTCCGTTGCATCTTTGCTTGATTTTGCCGCTGCGGGATCATCTTTAGGCCCAAGAATAATAAAATCGTTTTCCATAATACCGCGGGGCTCAACACCATAACCATCGGCAACAAATTTAGCTTCAGCTTCTGGCGCGTGGGTCATTACTACATCAACATCACCCTGGCTGCCTAGCTTTAATGCCTGACCTGTCCCTGTCGCAATAACTTGTACGCTGTAGCCAGATTCAGCTTCAAACTTAGGTAAAATAGCCCCTAATAAGCCAGAGTTTTCAGTACTGGTTGTTGTGGCGAGTTTAATCACTTCACCTGCTAACGCGATTGGGCTGAACATTGCGCCACTAAAAACCGCTGCGGCTAATAACATGCTGACACTTGCTTTAAGTTTTAACATTTCCATTCCTTGTAGTATTAATGACCAGATTTTTTTCTTAATTACCAAAGCCATAAGCAAGTTAAATGCCAAATGATTTTAATGCAAATACAGTTCACGCCTGAAATCGAAATTGTGAACTTGATCCCAAGCTTGAAGTAATTATGATAGACAAATTGTCCCACGATCACTTTTCTGTGGTTCATAGTGACCCTGTCATTTCGATTCAATGGTAGAGTAAGTTCAAAGCGTGTCAAAATGTCCTAATAAGAGTCCATTTATGAGTCCAGACGAACAGATTACCCCTGCAGCCCAAACCACAATGTCGGTATTAATCGTAGATGACGAGCCAGGCATGCGCAGTTTTTTGATGAAAGCCTTAGCCAAAAAATTCGCCCTAGTTGAAACCGCATCCACCATCGCTCAAGCAGAAACGCTCCGTAGCCAAGGTCATTTTGATTTACTCATTGTCGACATTAGACTCCCTGATCGTTCTGGCATTGAGTGGCATGAAGCATTAAACGATCGCGAAAGACAATCCGACATTATTTTTATGACGGGTTATGCCGATATGGATGTGGCGATTAAAGCGTTACGGGCAGGTGCTTCTGACTTTATTATGAAGCCATTTCACCTTGAACAAATGATGACCGCAGTTGATCGCTGCATTGAAAAGCGCTTGTTAAAACGCGAAAACTTTATGCTAAGGCGCGAATTGGCCCATGGGCAGTCATCAACTATTATCGGTAACAGCGAAGCTATCCGTGATGTTAAACAAGTCATTGAACGTATTGCTCCCACCAATGCTGTGGTATTGATTGAAGGAGAATCTGGCACGGGTAAAGAGCTCGTTGCAAGGCAATTACATCAACTCAGTGGCCGCAGTGGTGCTTTTGTGCCTGTTAACTGTGGTGCTATCGCCCCAGAATTATTGGCCAGTGAGTTATTTGGCCATACAGCAGGAGCATTTACGGGTGCTAAAGGCAATCGTGAAGGCCTGTTTAGTTATGCCTCTGGTGGGACCATTTTTTTAGATGAAATTGGCGAAATGCCAATGAACATGCAAACTGCATTATTGCGTGTGCTCGAAGAGCGATCGATTAGACCCGTGGGCAGTGAAAAAGAAATCGATATTGATGTGCGAGTGGTTGCCGCAACCAATCGTTTATTGATTGATGAAGTCGAAGCGGGGCGTTTTCGTCGAGACTTATTTTACCGTCTAAATGTACTCAATATTGTGATCCCTTCTTTGCGCTCTCGCCCTGAAGATGTCGTTGAATTAACTCATTTCTTTACCTTGCAGCTATCACAAGAACTGGGCATAAAAGATATTATTTGGAGCCATGAAGACCTGCAGGTTCTTCAGCAATATGATTGGCCAGGTAATATCCGTGAGTTACGCAATATGATTGAACGTTGTATTTTATTGGGAAAACCCCCTGCAGAATATTGGAAAAAGCCTGTTGTGACCGTGATACCTGAAGCTATGGGTTACCCGCTTGAATGGCCTCTAAAAGAAGTCGAAAAGCAGCATGTTACTCAGGTCGTTGATGCTCATAATGGTAATAAGTCAGCAGCAGCACGAGATTTAGGGGTATCGCGTAAAACACTCGACCGTAAATACAAAGAGTGGGCTCATCACGACGATGACTGTGATGGAGTAACGCCGTAGTGGCTAAAAAATCGGGTTTATTCACTCGAGTATTTGGCATTAGTTGGCTACAGATGCAGTCAAAGGTGCGCTATCGCATTTTATTTCTAACCTTATTGCCGATCTTATTAACCCTGGTGAGCTTAGTTTTTATCACGATTTATTGGAACGTGATATATACAGGCAACCAATTGTTTATGAAGGTTAAAGCCGATCTTGTTGTAGCCGAAAGTACCTTGGAACAGGTGCAGCAACGACAACAACATCAGCTTAGTACCATTAGCGGATCGTGGGATTTTCAACATGCTTTTCAGTTGCTTAATCACAGTGACTCTCAACCTAATGCCGCCGCGATTAATGCACTCAATATCTTATTGGCCCAACAACAACAAACGCTAGGCTTAGACTTTTTACGTCTCATTAGTCTTGCAGATGCCGCCGCCGATCCTGATTTACGGATAATGCTGCACCAAACACAACAGCATGCAATATCAGGACTAATGGTTTTGCCCGGCACTCGACTCGCGCGGATCAATTTGGCCCTTGCAGAGCAAGCTGAAATTGAGCTTGTTGCCACTAGGCATGCGGCAGAACCGCCTAAAAAATCGGAAAGTCGCGGGTTATTAAGTCGCACACTAATGCCTGTAGCCGACCGGTCTGGTAATGTGTTTTGGTATATTGACGGTGGTGTACTGCTTAATCGTAACACGTTGATTGTCGACCATATTCGGGACTTGGTTTATGGTGAGGGGACGTTACCTGAGCGCTCAATTGGCACCGTGACACTATTTTTAGATAATATCCGTATTAGTACCAATGTGCCTTTCGAACAGTTTCCAAGTGATCTGAGCAAACAAAATAGAGCCATTGGCACTTTAGTATCAGACGAAGTGTATCAGCAAGTGTTAATCGAAGGCGAAAACTGGATTAACCGAGCCTTTGTATTGAACGAATGGTATATATCGGGCTATTCACCCTTGTATGATATTCGCGGTAAACGTGTTGGCATGGTTTACGCCGGATTTTCTGAAGCGCCATTTTTACATAACTACTTATTAAACATTATTGAGCTCGGCACCATTTTGGTGATCGTGTTATTTCTGTCTGGCTTTTTGGTGTATCGCGGCGCAAATAGTTTATTGCAGCCCATTGAATATATTCACCAGGTTGTGACCGCTGTGCAATCGGGGCGCAATATCCGCATTGGTAAACTGGACTTAACCAGCGATAACGAATTAGCACAATTAGCAGAGCAGTTTGATCGTATGCTCGACCAATTACAGCGACGCAATACACAAATTCAAGCTGCAGCAGAGCAACTCGAAATCAAAGTTGAACAACGAACTCGCAGCTTACAGGATAAAACAGAAGAGCTTGAACGAAACGTCGCCTTATTACATGCCACTCGCCAGCAATTGGTTACCAATGAAAAACTCAGCGCATTAGGTGAGTTGATTGCCGGTATAGCTCATGAAATCAATAATCCCACCGCGGTGATTTTGGGCAATATGGAGCTATTAAAATATGAGCTTGGCGATGGTGCAAAGGTCGTCGAAGAAGAAATTGAGTTAGTTATTCAGCAGGTAGGACGCATCACCACGATTATCCGCAGCTTATTACAATACAGTCGCCCAGGGGAATTTAATGCGCCAATCGAGTCTCAAGCGATTACGCCTATTGTAGAAGAAGTGCTGTTATTGGCGCGTCACTCCATTGAGCAACAAAAAGTGGAATTGGTGAAAGAGTTAACCGCCAGCACACTGGTAGAGGTTAATCGACCACAACTATTGCAAGTGTTGATCAATTTAATGGTTAATGCGGCCCACGCTATTAAGGTTAATGGTCGCATTTGGGTGAGAGCGTATGATTGGATTGAAGATGACCAGAGTATTGGGGTGAAAATTGAAGTTGAAGATGAGGGCGTTGGTATTTCGAAAGAGGATTTAAGCCGCATATTCGATCCATTTTATACCACCCGTAAAGACGGTACAGGCTTAGGTTTATCATTAAGTTATGGCATTATTAAACGTCTTGGCGGTACCATTGAAGTTAAATCAACGCTTAATGTCGGTACCGTCTTTACGATTGGTTTGTATCATAAAGCAAAAGATGATCAACAACTTGGACCATACGATGGTTTACAATTTGGCGATAAAATATAATATAAATGATAAATGCTAAAAATCAGGCAAAAAAAAGCCGGGAATAATTCCCGGCCACAAAGAGTGTGTGAGCAATGTCGTGCTTGCGAGCTCAGTAGACTGTTTAAAGGTGATGAAGTCTCTATTGAGTAAACTGAGTTTTGGAACGCACATTAATAGTAATCATTCTCATTTGTGTTTGCAAGTCATTAAACGATAAAATGATCATCTTTACATTGTCATCATTAACAGAATCAATAGCCTTAATTATGGGGACATCTCGTTAATCGAATCGATGTTTGGGTGATTTTAGTAGCAGAGGGCTGTTTACTCATGTTCAATGTCTAGTTTGCATCTTATTTAAGTCGACTAATTTGAACTTTGAACTTTGAGCTTTGATGTGAATTGATGGGGTGGGATTTAATCATCAAGCTTAGCAATCCCAACTACTAAGCTTGATGTGTGACTATTTCGAGTTCAGATTATTTATTCGCTTCAATAATGACGTTTTCGTTATTGATAGGGCTGTCGAACAAAATCTTGTCTTGAAGCACTTTGAGTAACACGCCATAAGCTGGTAAGAATAAGCCTAAACTGACGATTAATTTAAAGCCATAATCTACCGTAGCGATTTCGGGCCAATGGGTAGCCATAAACGTGTCGCTAGATGCGTAGAAAGCCACACTAAAGAAGACTAACGTATCGACTAGATTACCGATTAAGGTCGATGCCGCAGGAGCAACCCACCATGCTTTTGCTCGGCGTAACTTAGCAAATACCGTGATATCCATCAACTGGCCAATCAGATACGCTACAAAGCTGGCAAAGGCAATTCTGAATACAAAGCTGTTCCATTCTGCTAACGCTGAAAATGCTTGTAGCTGACCTTGATGAAATAACACGCCCACCAAATATGACACCAATAATGCAGGGATCATGGCTTTGAGAATAATATTTCTGGCAGCTTGCTGACCAAAAATTCTCACGGTTAAGTCAGTGGCTAAATACACAAAGGGAAAACTAAATGCGCCCCACGTAGTGTGGTAGCTAAACAGCTGAAAAGGTAATTGAACAAGGTAGTTACTTGCGCAAATAATTAAGATATGAAAACTGACTAATAGCATCAGTGCTCGGCGATATTTCGCCTGGGATAACTGCAACATATTGTGGCCTTTTTAATTGGGTTAGCGCGGGGTGAGGGAACCCGCTATTGATACGGTTAACAGTATTTATGTATGTCAGTTTAGCGACATATCGCTATAAAGCGGTTTCATAAATGACTACTACAGAGAATATTATCATTATGGTTGTGTTGCTACTTAGCGCTTTTTAGCCTGGTTAACTTAAGCGGAAAAAGGGCTGCAAACACGGGGGCGGGATAATAGCATGGGTAATATTCAAGCGAAAGATTTAAGCGCGGTTAAAAGTCGATTAAAATAGACAGCACAGTGGCTAATTTATTTTCTAATTCTTGCCATTCTGCCAACGGGTCTGAGCCTGCGACAATCCCAGCTCCTGCAAATAAATTGATTCTGCGTGGTTCAATTAATGCGCTACGGATTGCCACCGAAAACTCAGATTCATTGCGATTAAAATAGCCACAAGCTCCAGCGTACCAGCCTCTAACATATCCTTCACGTTGACGAATAAAGCTCAATGCGGCTTCACGCGGTAATCCTCCCACCGCAGGCGTAGGGTGTAATGCGCGCAATAATTCAAAGTCACTAACGCCGGGTTGTAATTGAGCCCTAATTGAGCGATGTAAGTGCTGAATATGATTTAACTTAAAAATTTTAGGGTGTTCATCAGCCCCAAGGTATTGGCTTAGTGGTGTTAGCACATCGACAATATGTTGTCTTACTAGCTGATTTTCATGGCTGTTTTTAATATCATCTAATAAAGCTTGCGCCAGCAGATTGTCTTCATCTGGGTTAAGCCCACGTACCGTCGTACCTGCCAACGCTTCGGTAAATAGCTCTTGTTGGCGGCGCAAATATAAACGCTCAGGCGAACATGAAATAAAGGCACGTTGCGGACTAAATTGAAAACCAAACTGAAAACTGTTGGGGTTTCTGCCTTGCCAACATGCTAATACCGTCCACGGATCGATATCATCACTGACATCAATTTGAGTATGCCGTGACAACACCACTTTAGGTGTGGTGCGATTAAACTTTTCTTGAGTGACTTGCTCAACGAGCTCTTTCCAGCGTTCATAACGGGGTAAATCACTGCGCCCCATTAAAGTCATTTTGTGCGGCGGCGGCAAAGGCTGCGGTTTATTCACTTGCGCAATGGCAGTCAATGCAGCTTGTATTTCTTGTTGAGTGTCGGTGCCCTCAAAATTGAGGTTGACCAGTATTCTGAGTGTATTGCCGGTTCGGCGTAATTCAATTCTAGGCAATACAAAATGTGCGCGGCCAAACTCAGGCCAACTTTCTACTGTGCGGTCAAAGGCAAGGCCACCATAATAGCGAATGTCTTGCTGATTGGTTTTATTACGTTGTTGCTGATAAATCTGTGCCAAGGCATTGTCGTCGACTTGGTCTTCAAAAAAGAAGCTTTTACAGGCACCAATCGCGGCGACATCTTCATCTCGATCTCTACCGTGCCAATAAATTTTCGGGAATTGATTTTGAGCAGCTAACCAGGAAAGTAAGGGTAATGCAGGAGCATCTACCGACAATTGGATAATAGATTCACGCGCAGGCACTTTACTTAGCTGGTTAAGCTTAGTAATCAGTTCATTAAATTGTGATGAAAAGGAGTGGCCCAAAAAGAAATACCTCACGTATAAACACTACAGAGCTAAGGTAATAAAGCGATTAAACACTGTCAATTAGCAAGGTTAAATCGTGTGATCTGAATTACTAATATAATCACCGTGAGGGTTCAAAAGGGGCATTTTGTGGCATGATGCTTAAAAAAACGTGTACTATTTTTGTAAGCGCTTACTATTGCACTGAGGCTTATCACTTGTTTGCTAAACTCGACAGCTAACAACTAACATAAGAATTGTTTATTTCGATGTGTAATGTATAAACATAACTCACAATAATACCGTGACCAAAAGGCTACACTGACTAAAATCGATAGAATAATGATGTAAAGTAGTTCAAAATAGTAGCGTTCAATCTATGAGCTAAGTCTCATTATTAAGTTTTTCTTCCCGGAGTACATGTACATGGGTGATTCAGTTGAATCAAGCAATGTCATTAAGATCCCTGTTGATAGACTTGCCCTTGGCATGTTTGTTACCGCTATCGATCGTCAACAAAGCAAAGTCGATATTCGCAATCCTGGTCAAATAAAACATCGTGACGCAATTGTTAAGCTCAAAAAGAACAATATTGCAGTGGTGTGGGTCGATGTTGAGCGCTCGTCAGATACCTGCGGATTAAAAAAAGGTGACCGCGCTAACGCACCCGCTAATCCATTGGCACGTAAAGCAACGGTGACTCGCGATGGCCAGCAGGCACAAGCTAAAAAGTTACTTGCCGAAGCCAAAGGTTTGATCAAAAAAGTGATGTCTGAAACTTTCGAGGGTAAACCTATCGAAGTGGGTCAATTTGAAGACGTTGCCGACAAAATGATTGAGTCGGTGATGGATGATGCCGACGCGTTTAAATGTATCTCAGCATTGCGCACAAAAGATGCCTACCTTCTTGAGCACTCAATTAACGTCGCATTCTTACTGGTTACTTTTGGCAAGCACCTAGGCCTTGAACGTGAATTGCTTAAGCAAATGGCCGTGGGCGGTATTTTACATGATATCGGCAAAATCAAAGTCGATAACGAAGTGTTACATAAACCTGGAAGGCTAACTCCGGAAGAGTTTGAGCACATGAAGTTGCATCAAGTGTATGCCGCTGAAATTATGCGCGAGACCGAAGGATTGTCGCAAGTGAGTAAAGATGTGTGCTTAATGCATCATGAAAAGCTTGACGGTAAAGGCTATCCTCATGGACTCACCGAAGACCAAATTCCTCAACATGGTCGCATGAGCTGTATTGTTGATATTTTCGATGCGCTAACCGCAACTCGCTGTTACAAAGAAGCCATGAGTCCGGCGGCAGCATTTAAAATTTTGCTCAGTTTGACGCCGTTTCATTTAGACCAAAAACTGGTTTATGAGTTTATCCGCTGTGTGGGTATTTACCCAGTGGGTTCGCTTGTGCAACTGTCTGATGAACGTGTGGGTATTGTATGGGATTCAAAAGGACGTGATGCTTTACATCCTATTGTAAAATGCTTTTATTCGTTAAAGCATAAACGCTATACCGAAGTGACTATGGTTGATTTACTTAAAGCAGAGCTGAATATCGAACGTGGTGTATCGCCAGGGACGCTAGAAGTCGACCCAACGCCATTTTATTAAGACAAAATGACATCGCAGTCAGTGAGTGCTGCGATGGATAACTTCTTTGACGGCCTATTTAATGATAGGTAATGTCTTGATACATGGGGGCGAGCTTAGCCAGTAACGCATTACGTGTACCAATAGACACATTTTGTTGTTTTAATGCGTTAATCAAATGACCGACCACGGCATCAAAATCTGCCTGACTAATATGCAAACCAATATGCGCATCAAACATAGATGCCCCTTGATACTCACAGCCTCCACCACTGACAACACATAAATGCTCAATTAAACGTTGGCGAAATATCTCAATGTCAGTTTGAGCAAAGTGATGCACTATGCGTTTATCTTTTGACAGGTTTACCAAAAAATCATCAGTAATTAGGCTAATGCCAGCATTACCGCCCAACTGTTGATACAAGGTTGTCGGTTGATTAGCGCAGCCTGAACCGACTAGCAGTAAGCCAACGAATAAGCTGATGAAATAGTGCTTAGCAGTGAGCATTACAATGTCCCCTCAATCGATAAATACCAGCCTTTTTGTTGCTCAAAACCCGCAATACTACCCAAGTCGACATATGCCCCTACAAGAGACACATGTTTATTGATAAACCAGGCAGCAAAGATATCCTGCCAGTCATCTTCCTTGGCAAAGCCGAGTTGATCGGGTTTTTGTTTGTATTCATAACCCACAGCGAAGCTGTCGGTTAACAGTAACGCAATAGAAGCTTCTGCTTGCAGGTGATAATTGTTGTCTGTAGCGGTGCCAAAACCCAGTAATCCGGTTTGATTAGCCTTGGTGGCTCTGAGGGTTAAATTAGTTACTAGGTTGCGACCGGCAATGGCATCAAAATACACTTTACTGGCCGCAAGATACACATCTAGCCCCCAATCATTACGCGCTCCCACCGCTTGTGGAATGGCAAAGTCATCAACGCGTTTGTATTGCATGCCTACGCTTATTTGCGGCAGATTACTGTAAAGTAATTCGCCTGCAAGTTTGTATTTAACACCAACAATATCTTGGCCAAGCTTGCCGCCCATAGTGTCGAGATCGAAAGTCTGTTTAGCTAAACTTAACTCGAATCGATTATTGATACTCAGCGATGCCCCAACGGCATGTAAAGTAAAATCATCAACTGAAACCTGGGTATTCATTGCGGTTACTGACCATTGGTCTGAGCTGGCATAACCATTTATGACTGCCCATGGCACAATTCCGCCGCCCGCCGTACCTTCAATGGTAGTGGCACCACCAGTGGCAATCACTTTGCTCGTATCGGCATGTGCTGGCAGGCTTATACCCGCCACAATAAATAGGCTGATGATGAATATATTTCGAAACATTAACTCACCGTATCTTTGAGTTTAGCGGCCAGATCGGCCTGATTAAATTGGCTAAACCATATTGCAAAATCATCAGCTTTAAGCGGTTTTGAATACACATAACCTTGCACGATATCGCAATCGAGTCGACGTAAAATGTCGATACCTTCTGTTGACTCAACCCCTTCAGCAACCACAGACAAATTAAGCCCTTTAATGAGCCGAATACTGGTGTCGACAATCATTAAATCCGTAGCATCTGTATGAATATCTTTAATAAAGCTGCGATCAATTTTTACTTCATTTACGGGTAACAGCTTTAAGTAGGCCAGTGACGAATGCCCGGTACCAAAGTCATCAATGGCGATGGCGATGCCAATACCTTTAAATTGCTGCAATACCGCGATAACCGTTTGAGCGTCCTTCATCACCGCGCCTTCGGTAACCTCTATCGACAGTGCTTCAATCGGTAAATCATGATCAGCTAACAGCTGTTTAATATCATGAGGCAGTTGGGCATTAGTGAGATCGTGAGCCGATAAGTTAATCGCAACTTTTAGCTCAATTCCCTGAGCTTTCCATTGGGCTAATTGTTTCACTGTGGCGTTAAGCACCCAGTCACTGATCATCGAAATATTGCCCGAGTTTTCAGCTAAACGAATAAATTCATCTGGCGGAATAAACCCGAGTTGCGGATGCTGCCAACGAATTAATGTCTCGGCGCTATTGCAGCGATTGTTGTGAATATCCACTTTAGGTTGAAACACCAAATGCAGCTGCCCCTGACTAATGGCAATCGGTAAATCGCGAATAATCATTAACTCGCGCAGATAACGCTCATCCTCGCCTTGCAAATAAGTGGCAATGGCTAACGATTCAATACGGGCTTGATTTAATGCTATTTCTGCGTGGCGAATTAACTTGTCGATATCAGTGTGGTCATAGTCATCACTTAACTCAACTAACCCAACACGCACATTCACACTGATTTTAGAGCCTTCAATATCATAAGGCTTAGTCAGTTGCTGTAAATAAATGTCGAGTTGTTCACGGCTAATACCGGGTTGAAATAACAATAAAAATGAGTCGCCATCTAAACGTGATATTAATACAGCCGTTGGCGATAAGCTTTCTAAGCGACTGGCAAACAGCATGAGTAAATTGTCGGCATTCGCAAAGCCAATAATATTATTTAAATGTCGAAAGTTTTTAATGTCTATCATCGCGATGCAGCCATGCATTTGCATTAAAAGCTGGCCGAGTTGTTGTTTCGCCGCAACACGGTTATACAAACCGGTTAAGTTGTCATGTTGTGATTGGTAGACTAAATCGTGTTCGCGCGACTCAATATTCTCCCGCATTACCGACAAGGTATTGGCTAACACTTGTAGTTCTGCTGGCGCACCCATAATGGGTTGCGGATTTTCACCTTGACCGACTTTACGGGCAAAGTTAACCAGGGCGTAAATAGGCTGGGTGAGCCCGCCTGCAAACCAGGCGGCTATTAAGAATGCCAATAAACAGGTGATCCCAAATATCACCAGCATATTGTTACGCAGCGCATCGTAACTTTGTTGCCATTTTTCATTTGACTGGTGTAACACCGCCCACTGGTGGCCACTGTTTTTATCAAGGGCAATCGTAGTGGATAAATACTCGCTGACAACCGTGTCGCTAAAGTTATCCACGTTTTGTGCTATTTGAGAGATGTTTGCCAACACTTGTTGCTGTAAACCTTCGGGCAACGTTGACACTATGTCGACTCTACCTGACTGGTTAATAAAGCTAATATCAATACCCGTAATGGTCTTGGCTTGGTCAGCTACCGCTTTATCCATGGTAAACCCCATGCCCACCCAAGCAATTAATGTGGGTGCTTTTACGGGTTGTAACACAAATTGGTAACTACTGTGGTCAACATTAAAGATATCGACACTGTTTGAACGATTTTGGGTTAAGGCAAATAGGTCATCGATATTTTCTGGCGTAAGCCCTGGCAAACTTGATGACAGTAATGTGCCTTTTGGCGACAATAATATGACTGCATTGGCGTTAATCCGTCGACCGTGATTAGCTAACACCGATGATATGGTGTCTTGCTCACCCGTAGCCACCGCGCGTTTAAAGCCAAAGTCAGCGCTCAATAATGACAAACTCTGACTGAGCTGGTCGCTTCGATTTGACAACATTTCAACAAAAATATTAGATCCAATATTGAGGTTTTGAGCTTGCTGTTGGCGGTAGTCTCGTTGTGTTGCGGTCAGCACAAACAGCGCTGTGGTTAACTGCATTAGCGTTAATATGAGTAAAAAAGCAATAATCAGCCGGCTACGGAAACTATTTGGCATGTTGTCCTACGTGTGAACTTGCATTGAGGTTAACACCAAATCCGCCAGGCGGTGAAGAAGGCTTATCTTGTCTATCAACATCCAATGTTAATGTGACAGCATCAATCTCTTTATTAATCATCATTGTCGTCGGGGCCGTTTCTGCTCGTTGCCAAGGGTGCCAAAGCGTCACGCTATATTCGCCAGCCGATAAATCGGTAATGTTGGCCAATCCCTTCTCATCGCTTGACGCAAAATAAGGGCTTTTTGCTACATAAATAAAGGCTTGCATATAGTCGTGAATATTACATCCAATGGCCACTAAACCTGGCTGATCAAATAAAATTGGCGACTCAGTTTTGCCAACATACAGCTTTAATTCAAATTGCTTGGCTTCAGAAAAAGAATAAACATGATGGCGAGTGCGGTCTAAGTTAGGGAAATCGACTTGAGCACCTTGAGGTACAGCAAGTACAAACGGTGAAAAAATACGATCTTGTTGGCGCATTTCATAATGCTGCGGCGTTGTGGGTGGTAACTCTGTTGCCGTGATGGGGGTTAATTCTACAACGGCATCACCTAACGCGACGCCCTGAGTATCGGTGATGGTTACCGTTAAAGAGGCAGCATTCAGCGAGGAACACACTAAATAAGATAAACACAATAAACAGTAAGTGAGTCGAGTCATTGGTCTTTATTCGCCTTCTTGGTATGCATGTAACATAAAAGTTAACCCGGTAAGCATTGTCCATCATAACCCACAACATTGATAAATACGTCATCCCTATCAGGGTTAGGGACGCTTATTTCGGACGATACTCATTAATCACATAAATGTTTGTAACCGATTGATTATAAGCAACACTATAACAATAAAGCCCGTGTTTCTATCAGTTTAGCTTATATATCGAAAAGGTCGTGCGTAAGGGTTAAGTAAATTGAGTGCTAAAGGCATAAATCTCATGCAGAAATGATTATTAAGTCGCGATATTTCGTGACTTGGTTATACTGGTACCATGATTTGCAACAGATGTGGCGAAAATGGCTCATTCAGATACCGATTTAATCGTAACAGCTAACCATTTTTTACCTGAAAACACCTTATTGTTGAATGCCATGACTGAAGGCGTATACGGTTTTGACTTAGACGGAAATGCGGTATTTATTAACCCCGCCGCTGAGCAAATGACTGGCTGGAAAAATGAAGAGTTGATCGGCAAAAATATCCACGATTGTCATCATCACAGCCATGCTGATGGGACTCATTATCCACAGCACGATTGCCCCATTTATCGCACCTTGCATGACGCGATACCGCGGCAAGTTTCTGATGATGTTTTTTGGCGTAAAGACGGCAGCAGCTTTCCGGTGTATTACAGCTCAACGCCAGTTTATCATCAACACAAACTCGTGGGCGTTATCGCGATATTTCGTGACGTTAGTATGCAAAAACATACAGAACATTCCCTTAGGCAAGCGTTAGCGCAAGTGCAGGCATTGTCTGAACGCCTCGCATCAGAAAACCAATATTTACTGACTGAACTGCAAGGCCAGCAAGGTGCGCTTGGGTTGTCAGGCAACAGCCAACCGATTAAACAGTTAGTGCAACAGATTAACCTCGTGGCCAATACTGACAGTACCGTTTTGATTTGCGGTGAAAATGGCACAGGTAAAGAATTAGTTGCCCGTAGTTTACATCGCTTGAGTCATCGTAAAGATCAACCTATGGTGAGCGTTAACTGTGCGGCTTTTTCCAGTGCATTATTAGAAAGCGAGCTGTTTGGCCATGAAAAAGGCGCATTTACCGGTGCAACAGCAAGACGTAAAGGTCGGTTTGAGTTAGCGCATAATGGCACATTATTTTTAGATGAGATTGCTGAGCTGAGTTTGTCTGCCCAATCAAAGCTATTACGCGTTATTCAAGAGCACAGTTTTGAGCGGGTAGGCAGCAGCGACACCATTAGCGTAAACATCCGTTTAATTGCCGCGACTCACCATGATTTAGCCGCCCGAGTTGAGCAGGGTTTGTTTCGAATGGATTTATATTATCGCTTAAATGTATTTCCTATCACCGTACCGCCGCTACGAGATCGCCGTGAAGATATTCCACAATTGGTGAGCGATTTAGCTGCGTCATTGGGTAAAAAATTAGGCAAAAAAATCACTAAAGTCAGTACCAAAGGATTAAAAAACTTACAACAGTACAGCTGGCCCGGTAATGTACGAGAACTGCAAAACTTGATTGAGCGAGAAATTATTTTATCGCCTAATGGCCAATTGTCATTTAATACCTTACCCGCAGTTGTGGCGTCACCGCTAGCGACCAGCACTTTAACGATGGCCCAAGCAGAAGCGGCTCACATTGTTGCGGTGTTAAATGCTACCCATTGGCGTATTTCAGGGCCTCAAGGCGCTGCAGCCATGCTCGATATGCCTGCTAGCACATTACGTTCGCGCATGAAAAAACTCGCCATCACACGCTAAGTTATTCACTTATTATCCAGCAACGATTTACATCTATCTCACTCATTATCTCAATAACGCGTTCTTTAAGTTTTACAATGAGTCACGATATATCGCCATTTACGCGTTATATCGTGACTCATTGCGAGCGAGGTTTATTTAAAAACAATTTAAATCATATGGTTATGTTTAATTTGTAGTTGGCGCAGTCTTTGCTATAGCAAGGCAGTATCGTGTTATAGGAAACCAGTTATGCCCAACTCATCAAATCACACCGCGCCAGTGGCCGAGCCGAGTGCCAACATCCGCACGTCGCAACGTATTCCGGTGGTTCAAATTGCCACGCCGTCGACTAAAATTCATGTGCGTGAGCAAAAGGGAATATTTCAACGATTACGTCAGTACAGTAATACCCTATTAATCGCGGTATTTTTTCTGCTGCCATTTATTAATTACCAGGGGCGCCAAGCGATTCTGTTTGATGTTACTGAGCAACAATTCTTTTTCTTTAATCTCACCTTATGGCCACAAGACTTTACCGTATTAGCATGGTTTTTTATGGCAGCCGCCTTTGCGCTGTTTTTTGTGACCGTGTATTGGGGCCGAGTATGGTGCGGGTTTTTGTGTCCGCAAACCGCTTGGACATTTATTTACATGTGGGTTGAAGCAAAAGTTGAGGGTAACCATCATCACCGGGCAGCGTTAGACAAAGCGCCGTGGTCGTTAAGTAAATTGCGTAAACGTGTCACTAAGCATGCGCTGTGGATAGTGTTTGCGTTGCTTACGGGATGCGGATTTATCAGTTATTTTATGCCTGCGCGTGAACTGTATATTGATATATTTAGTGCAAGTAGTGGTTTTTGGACCGGTGTCTGGGTGTGGTTTTTTGCTATTTGTACTTATTTAAACGCCGGTTGGATGCGTGAAATGATGTGCTTGCATTGTTGTCCGTATTCACGTTTTCAGGCGGTGATGTTTGATGCAAATACCAAAACGGTAAGTTACGATGCTGCGCGTGGCGAGTCTAGAGGGCCGCGTAAACGCTCACAAAAAACAGATTTAGGTGACTGTGTTGACTGCAATTTATGCGTTGATGTTTGTCCAACAGGCATTGATATTCGTAACGGCTTACAATACGAATGCATTAACTGTGGGGCCTGTGTTGATGCGTGCAATCAAACCATGGACAAATTTGGTTATGCACCCAATTTAATCAGCTTTACCAGCGAAAACGTGTTGAAAGGCCAACCCAAAGCCAGTTTGTTTTCGTTAAAAGCTTTAGGGTATGCCAGTGCTTTACTGATTATGATTGGGTTAATTATTATCGATTTAAGTCAATTGAGCGATATTCAGCTTAATGTGATTCGCGACCGTCAAACCTTGTACCGTGAAGTGGGTATCGATACTGTCGAAAACAGTTATCAACTTAAAATTCGCAATAAAACCCAGCAAGCTGCGGTTTATAAGATTACGGTGCTCAGTGAAAAAGCGCCAACGTTTACCATAGTGACCGATACCGTGGTGCAGATAAAACCCGGTGAGCAATTAGATTACCCCATTACGGTTAGCGCTCGTCGCAATGAGCGAATCGATGATGCGAGTCAGCAAACACTGCAATTTAGTGTGAGCCAAGTTTACAGTGCGGTAAATCCAACACCAGTAGAGCCTGAAAATCACGTGGCGCAGCAATCACGCTTTTTTTGGCCGTAATCACCAAGTCATCAATGTACAACTAACACCATAACAAAAAGGCTTCTCACATTGATAAAATGGGAGAAGCCTTTTTTGTTTAATGGCCGAAGTTTTATTGTCACTATTTACAGTGTTGAATATCTATTGCTACCACAATGCATCACTTCGAGTATGTATTAACGCTGATGTAGTGCGTAATCGCTACCGTCTTTAGCAGTAAATACCTTGCAGTTGCCTTCAGTAGGCTGGCAGCTAGTGTGTAATAAGCTGATCCACTGCTTGTAAGGTGTTGGTAAGTTTTTAATTGGCATAGACACCTGAATATCTTCAATATTAGCGTCGTCACTAGCACCTAGTTTACCAAGGCGGTCAAAACAAATTTCAACATGGGTATCGTTGTTTTTTAATACCACAGAAGTCGGTTCATTTTTGTGACCCGTTAACGCCACAAATTGACATGGATTTTGTAAGCCACACTGGGTGCCATCTTTTAAGAAAGCCAGTAAGTGATTGTAGTAAACCACATAACTAGACACATCTTGATGTGAGCCATCGGCTAATGGGAATTGCGCATCCAAAAATTCTTTTGCATTTGTGCTGCGGTCATTTTGGTTAGTGGTCGCCACAAATTGCTCACCAATGAAGCGGTTAAGGTTTTGGGTGGCTGTAGAGCTTGCTTGAGTAGACATATTCATCGCCTTATTCCTCTTCGTATTGTTGTAGGTCACAGAACCATTTTAATTATTGTTTATCATTAAGCCTTGTTCGCAGCTTGATTTTTAGTCTATGCTATTTTTACAAACAATTTCACAATAAAAATTTTACAGTGTGAATTATACAAAATGAGAAATGAAAAAAGCTTAATGCGAAAGACCCATTTTTTGGGCACAAAGATAAGAAACTTGCGTAAACGCAACAACTTAACAATGGAAGACTTGTCGGCACGTTGTGTACGTGTTGACTCGAGCAATTCGCCATCTGTGTCATATTTGTCGATGATTGAACGCGGAAAACGGGTTCCTAGTGCAGATATGTTGGCGGTGATTGCGGTTGTTTTCCAAAAAGAAGTGGGTTGGTTTCTCGATGACGTGCCCGAAGATGAAGCTATTACGCCCGAAAAAGGCAACAAAGGTGGCATCAGTGGCATGCCTCTGGAGCCAAGTTTTTTATTTTCTAATGATATTCTGCAAATTGCCATTCCTGAAATGCTGTCGCAAACCGGCACCAGTGGTCGTCAATTTGCCCATTTGCTGATCCGCGCACATCAGGAGCATCATCAAAATCATTTTCCAGATTTAGAACGTGCCGCCGAAGAAGTGGGCTTAAAACGCATGCCGTTGGCCACCGAAGATATTATCGATATCGCCAAAGGTATGGGGTTAAAAATCAAGTGGATTGACCGGGCTCCGAAAGAAGTTATCAATGAAATGGGGTTGAGTTCTAAGCAATTAGTCACCTCGTTCTTTGAACCGCCAGGCACTATTTATATCAGTAACGTGTTGAAAAATAGACCCAGTAGATTGAGGTATGATTTGGCGGTGCACATCGGCCACTGCGTGTTGCACAATAAAGACGGCTTAAAGAGTGTAATGATGTCGGGCCGCCGTGATGACTTTGATGATGCACTTGTGCCTCAGTCAAATACCTTAAACGCGCAAGATATTTTGCACGCGTGGCGTGATTTTGAATCAAGCTTTTTTGCCGGCGCGTTACTGTGCCCTAAAGTGCCGTATCGACAGTTGCTTGATCGTCACGGCTATGAAATTAGCGTGCATAAACAATTGCAGGTTTCTGCCTCAGTGGCCATGCGCCGCATGACTGTGGTATCGCCTTACCCGCACTGGCATTACTTTGATGCTTATGCACCAGGTAAGCTTAAAGCGGTATATCGAGGCAATGGTATTCCACTGCCTTGGGGCAATATGCGCCTAGTGGAAGATCCGTGTCAGCACTGGGCTGTATTTAGAATGATCAGCGAACCGGTTGAAGGCACATCGGCGCAAATATCGATTTTAAATGTTGGCAATGAACCGCGAATTTACTGTTGTGAGTCGGTCAAGGTCGATGACTCAGCGGGTAACCCGCATGTGTTATGTGCCGGTATCGATTTAAATCCAGCAATTGAGGCGCAAGGCAAAGACGCGCAATCTATTGCCAACGATTTAAAACAAGCTTGCGCTGGTAACGGTGGCTCAATTGTTATTCCTAAACACATTAAAAAAGACCTCACCAGCGTGGCGAAAATCCTCAATATTAATTGGATTGAACGCGGGATTAAAAGTGAAGCGCGCTTAATTTGCTCTCGTGGCGCAGTATGTCCTCGCCAACCAAGCTGTTATGCCGCAGGGCGTAATTTGTGTGAAGATAATTAGCGGTTAACCAATATGCATAAGCCGTCTAGCGCAAAGGCGGCTTATGGCATGTTAATGACCTGTTGTGCCAAGTGTTGTTACGATTAACCGATAATGGCACAGAGTCTTTTTTCAAAGCGTTTATTGAGATAACGACTAAGCAGCATAAAATATTATCACCCAATACTTCATGAGTTGGACTGTGTTCCAAAATCGATGTTCCGTAACAAATCCCCCTAAAAGTCCTACCTACAATTGATTAGTTGATATCCGCCGATATTTTCATCAAACATTATTATTAGTTCCCATTTTGGAATTGATTCCATCGATATGATGAAGCGTCAATAATATAAAAAGGGGTGATAACCTATGAGCAATATAGATCTATTAGGGCGCCGTAAGTTTATTGCAGGTCTAGGTATTGCTGCTGGTGCAGCGATGGTAGCACCAGCAATGGCAGTGTCTGAAAAGGCTGACGGTGTTAAATGGGATAAAGAAGTCGAAATCGTTATTATTGGTTCTGGCTTTGCAGGTTTAGCAGCGGCAATTGAAGCGACTAAACATGGTGCAAAAGACGTCCATATATTTGAAAAGATGTCTTACTTTGGTGGTAACTCGGCGATTAACGGTGGCTTATTTGCAGCACCTGGTACGCCAATGCAAAAGAAAGAAGGTGTAGAAGATTCGGTAGACCGAATGGTTAATGACCAATTGGCTTCAGGCCGTGGTATTGCCGATGAAGCTTTGTTGCGCCACGTTGCATCGCATGCAGTTGAAGCGTTACAAATGACCTTAGATGCGGGTTCTGAATACCATCCTTACTTACAACAGCTAGGTGGTCACTCGGTTGCACGTACTTACCAAACGTCAGTAAGCTGTGGCGCAGGTATCACTCAACCATTGTACAAAGAGTGTAAACGTATTGGTGTAAACACTCACAATCGTTCAAAATTTGAAGGCTTTTTAGTCGGCGAAAAAGGTGAAGTTGTCGGCGTTAAAATGCGTCAAAATTATCATTTCGGTGAAGACCAGCCAGGTAAAGTCTTAAATATTCGCGCCAAAAAAGGTGTGATTATGGCGACTGGTGGTTTTGCGCAAAACGTTAATCTACGTATGGCGCAAGACCCAACCCTAACGGCAGATGTTGGTTGTACCAACGCCCCAGGTGCAACAGGCGAGGGCATGTTCGAAATGTTCCGTTTAGGTGCTATTCCTGTGCATTTAGCTCATATTCAATCAGGTCCTTGGGCTTCACCTGATGAAGGTGGCTTTGGTTATGTGTCTAACTATTCCATTTTCAACATGCCTCATTCAATTGCGGTTAGCCGTACCACCGGTAAGCGTTTTATGAATGAAATTGCCGACCGTAAAATCCGTGCTGATGCTGAATTAAGTAACCGTGATGAGAAAGGTAATCCTGTACCGCCGATTTTGATCTCCAGCTTTAAAGATTCTAAAGCCCATCCAAATACCGAAAAAGTCATTAAGTACAATGTCGGTTGGAAATTTGAATCTGTAGAAGAGTTGGCTAAACACTTCAACGTGCCACTCAAAGCGTTAAAAGAGCAGATCGCAGAATATAACGGCTATGTTAATAGCGGTGTAGATAAGCAATTTGGTAAAGATATGACCTTGGCTAAAAACAAGATTATTGAAGCACCATTTACGGTTGTGCGTTTATGGCCAAAAGTACATTACTGCCAGGGTGGCGTAAAAGTGAATACTAAAGCCGAAGTCACAGATAGCTTGACTGATCAGTCTATTCCAGGACTTTATGCCGCTGGCGAAGTGTGTGGTGGTATTCATGGCGTTAGCCGTTTAGGCAGTTGTTCTATCCCAGAATGTATGGTGATGGGTATGACAGCCGCTCGCAGCATCATGAAAGTTTAATTAGACCAGTGAACAAGAGGAATCATTAATGAAAAACTTTAATATTATACTTGGGCTGGTACTACTTGGATTAACCAGTTTATCAGTACAGTCAGCAGAGATCCGTGACTACCATAAAGAGGTTATCGGTAAAGACTGTAAAGCCTGTCATGACAATGGCATTAAGCAGTTTCCATCTGATCAAGCCTGTTTGCAGTGTCATGATGTTGATGAGTTAGCTAAGAAAACCGCCAGAAGTGAAGAAGACAAGTGGCAAAATCCACATAACAACCTTCACTATGGTAAAGATGTTCCTTGCCAAGAGTGTCATAGCGAACATAAAACCAAGCAGCCATTATGCAGTAGCTGTCATACGTTTAAGTTTGATAAGCATAAAGGGTAAGTTAATTTAATCTTTATTAGCATTTAAAGCCGCATATTAATATGCGGCTTTATTTTTAATGCTAATTTATATTTATTATTTTAACGGTAGTCTTTATCTTGCTAAATAACTAAATAACTAAATAACTAAATAACTAACTAGATTTAATTGATCTTAGAGGTATGTGAGTTACTTGTTATTAATATGTACTAAGTTGGTTTTTGGAATTAATTCCACGAGTAAAATCCATTTCAATTACTAATAATAAAATGAGGTGGATGGTATGAAGTATAATATATTACTAGTGGCGATGTTGTTGTCTAGTTCTAGTATGGCAAATGAGTTACCTGCATTTTTAGATGCTAACGATATTAATGATGCAGAGTTTACTTGTTTAGGCGCCGAGCAAACTTATTCTAAAACTGATCAACAATATGTCGATATTCTGTGGAATGAAACACTGCAATATTTACAGTCTTACGCTGTAGCATTAACCAATAGCGAAAATGGTCCATGCTTAAATTCAGATCAAGCGATGTATGATTCTACCGAAGGTGGTAAGAATATGTGCATCATGGATCGGCGCGACATGAAGCTTCTTGTTAAAAACATTTACCAGGTGATTAATAATCCAAACAAAGCGAAAAAGTGTTTTGGTGCTCGCGAAGATGTTGATTGGATTTACAGTCCAGGTGGAGAGCTAGCGCAAAAGTCCCCCGTTGCCAAATGGCTTAAACGCACCACATTCGATACCTTCTTTGACACCAAAGTCACCAATAAAGATGTCCGTAAACTCGGTAAAGAATTTACAAAAAACTTTACCAAAATGGTGACAGGTAACGAAATTAAAATGCCTTCAGCATTTCCAACCGACATCAGTGCCAATACTTTACCTAACTTATGGGCTGCAGCGGGTTGGTTCCCAATGTATGCCGAAGAAAGTAAACGTAATGACAAAAACTACAACAATATACGTGGTGGTTATGCTTACGCCGAAATCTTTGGCCATTGGGGATTACTGCGCATTGACGAAATTAATAATCAAAAAGTGGGTGCCGAAATTGGCATGACAGTTCAGTCGGTAGATACGCTTTACCCTTATCATAACCATGCAATATCTGAAATTTATTACAATATGCGAGTACCTGCATGTGCTAATGAATTTAAAAGCTTTGCTGTTCGTGAAGACTCACCATTACTCACCACCGTAAAGCAAGACGACACAATGCGACAAGTACAGTTTGATGCTGGTCAACATAATGGCCACACTATGTGGCTTTCTGGCAGTGCAGATATGGATCCACTGATGTATTTTCATCAAAACACCATTCACGCATTTGAGGTAGATGGTAGCTGTGAAGCAAAACCTGAAGAGCGTGCAATTGTATCCGTTTGGGCCAGAAGTAATGCCGACGACAAACGAAATGACTACGGTACAACATTACTGTGTGAGTCAGCTAAAAATCCTGGTACTCCTGCACATAAAGATGAAGTTATTCAATGTGATTTAACCAAAATGAAATGGTAACGATCGTTTATATACATTAATACTAACAATTAAATTGGAATATATATAATGAAATTATTTAAACTTTCTTTATTATCAACTTTGGTGTCACTGTGTTTTGTTGCAAACTATTCAGTCGCACAAGATACTGATGATGGCATAAATGTATCAGGCACATTAAGAGCTAATTATTCATATAAAGAATACAGTGAAAGCGCTAAAGATAAGTCGGGAGACTTAGCATTTGAAATGGCATCAATTAAATTTAACGGTAAATTAGATGATTGGGGTTTAGCATCTGAATATCGTTTTTATGATGGCTGGGAAACATTACGATATGGTTATGCTTTTTATGACTACTCGCCAGAATGGCAAATTCAATTTGGTATCAATCAGGTCCCTTTTGGTAATCCTGGGTTCATCTCAAATAGTTTTTGGTTTGGCGTACCGTATTATTTAGGTTTTGAAGACGATTACGATGCGGGTATTAAAACCGTTTATTCGAGTAATGGATGGGGGACTGAATTAGCGTTTTATAAAAATGCTGAATATGGTGCCAGTCGCAATGAACGTTATTCAACCGATTTGTATACTGGAACGGTTAACGGTACTGAATATTATAACGAAGAAACTAATCAATTAAATGCTCGTCAAACCTACACAATGGAATACGAAGGCGGAAAAACCGTACTCGGTGGCTCGATTGAAGTGGGGCAAATTTACAATAGCAACACTGGTAATAATGGCGATCGCTATGCAATCGCTCTGCATGTAGACAGTAGTTATAACGGTTGGAACTTACAGCTTCAGGCAATGCAGTATGAGTATGATGCAGCTGACTCTCTTGATGAGAACAAAATTGCCGTATCGGCTTACGCCTGGCAGTACGAGATTGCCTCAAAAGCTCAGGCCTACAGTGTCAACGTAGCAAAAACGTTTACCACTAGCTGGGGCAGTGTAAAAGTATATAACGACTTTGGACTTGTGACGCCAGACGTAGACAATGACGATTACGACAATAGCTATCAAAATGTCACCGGTGTGGCGTTATCGTCAGGGCCGACATATACCATGATAGATTTTATCACGGGCAAAAATATGTATGCTTCGACATTAGACAATGGTCATGTTGGTCTTCCTGAGATTGGTGACAGCTGGGATTATCGTATCAATGTTAACTTTGGGTACTATTTTTAAGCGTTAACTATTTGTCTTCCATTAAATGCCAATCATTTGATTGGCATTTTTATTGTAATTTCGAGGCCATTTTTACCGATATACTGCTTAATAATTCTGCTGATAACTCCCTCTGCTTTATTTCCACTCAGTAAATTGATCCACGTCTATATTCGTAAAATAGCAAAAGAGTAGTATCACAATCTCTAAAGCAGTGATCCCTGCTATACCGTCAAATACTCAGGAATTAACAAGTTCACACTATGATGATACTAGAAATAATAATTGTGCTCGGGGCCATTTACCTCGGTGCGAGAATGGGCAGCATAGGGATAGGTTTTGCTGGTGGCGTAGGCGTGTTAATTCTCACTGTGGGTTTAGGCTTAACGCCTGGCGCGATCCCTATCGACGTGATGTTGATTATTATGTCGGTCATTACTGCTATTGCTGCAATGCAAGAAGCGGGTGGAATGGATTATTTGGTGTCGATAGCTGAAAAATTACTGCGAAAACACCCAAAGCATATTACCTTTTTAGCGCCAATAGTGACCTATTTGATGACATTATTTGCTGGGACTGGCCATACGGCTTTTTCGACCTTACCGGTTATCGCTGAGGTGGCTAAAGAGCAGGGGATTCGTCCTTCCCGACCATTATCAATTGCCGTTGTTGCCTCACAAGTGGCCATTACGGCATCGCCTATTTCTGCTGCCGTGGTATTTTTCTCGGGGATTTTAGAGCCTTTTGGTGTGGATTATTTAGTGCTGTTAGCCGTGTGTATTCCCTCTACCTTCATTGCCTGTTTAGTGGGCGCCGCAGTCGCGTCGTTATTGGGTAAACCACTGCAAGAAGATGCTATTTATCAACAACGTTTAGCCGACGGATTAGTGAAGGTTCGTGGCGAAACTCAAGTCACATTATTACCTGGTGCTAAGCGGTCTGTGGCCATTTTTTTAGTGGCGATTGTTGCGGTGATGTCTTATGCCACCGCAATATCTGACAAAGTCGGTTTAATTACGCATCCGGTGCTGTCGCGCGATGTGGCGATTATGTTGTTTATGCTATCTGCTGCGGCTGCAATTACGTGGTTTTGCCGCTTAGATGCCAGCAAAATTTCTAATGCGTCGACGTTTAAGTCTGGCATGTCAGCGTGTATTTGTGTACTTGGAGTAGCATGGTTGGGTGATACTTTTGTATCTAATCATATTGATGAAATTAAAGACATTGCAGGCACTTTACTTCAAAACCAACCCTGGTTGTTGTCGGTAGCGTTATTTTTTGCCTCTATGTTGTTGTATTCACAAGGGGCGACAACAAAAGCATTAATGCCCGCAGCGCTGGCGATTGGCGTGAGTCCGTTAACGGCTATTGCATCGTTTGCTGCGGTGAGCGCCTTGTTTGTATTACCCACTTACCCAACATTATTAGCGGCAGTTGAAATGGACGACACGGGTTCAACGCGGATTGGTAAGGCGTTGTTTAACCACCCGTTTCTTATTCCTGGAGTCGTCACCATTGCCATGAGTGTGTTGCTGGCATTTTTGTTTGGTAGCATGATTTTATAGGCAATATTAAGGTGCTTTCTAGCAATCTCAAAGAGCGAATCATGGTGAGTATGTGATTGAACCCTATCGGTAAGCCAGATGACCTACCGTGAGTCATGACCTAGATAGCCGCGATAGGCTCGTCGAGTTGATAGCCTTTGTGTTCAACGTTGGCCTTAATTAAATCTATTAACTGTTTTGTCGCGTGGGTTTGAGTATTAGGATTGAGATAGATCGACTCATTAAACAGCGGCAGTGGTGGTAAGCCATGTTTTAGTGGGTCTAACACCTGCATTCTATCGTTAATTCTAAATTCGGCTACCGGTGCAATCACTAAATCATTCTCGACCGCCATGCACAATGCTTGTGGTGATGGGGTAGACAGTAGCACTCTAATAGGTCGCATAGATAATTGGTGATTAGCGAATACTTGTGCTCGAATAGGACAGTTTTCTGGGTATAAGCCAACGGGAATCGTTTTGTTTTTATGGGCATTACCGTTAGCCGCAGCAACCCATTTAAAACGGCGGGTAAATAATAGTTCGCCATTAACGGGTAATTGCCAATGCGTGGCAACAATCACGTCAAACTCACCTTGATGTAGCCGCTTGTATAAATTACCGCTGACATCGGTGTCGATGACTAATTCAATACAGGTGAATTCACGAATAAACTCTAATAAACAGCTGTTTAAATAGCACTTTATAAAGTCGGTTGGTACGCCAAGGCGGATAACTTCACGGTTGTTACACTCTTTTAATTCATCGAGTGCTTGTGAGTTTAGCTGGATCATTTTATAGGCATAGCTAAGTAAGGTGTCACCAGACTCGGTCAAGGTGACACCTTTGTTGTCTCTAATCAGCAATGTTTGGCCGACACTTTCTTCAAGCTTTTTAACTTGTAAGCTCAGTGTAGATTGGGTTCGGCAAATTTTATCTGCAGCTTTTGATAAGTTGCCACACTCAGCAACCGCGATAAAACTCTCTAATAATTCAATCTTTAACATAGGCCATTGAATAAGTTCATAGTGGTATCAGTATTACTCAATATTGAGTACCAACAAAGCTTGTTATGATGTAAATGTGAAGTGATAAAGATTTATATTGGAGCAGGATATGACGAGCTGGGAAAAGCGCGGAAACTACTTAATAGAGGTGTCACAACGTTGTTTAAAAGGTCACAAGACCTTTGATTTGTGCCGTTCACATTTAGTTGAGGCCAGCCAGATATCGAAAGGCACCATCTATAATCATTTTACCTCAGAAGCTGATCTCATTGTGGCGGTGGCCTGTGCCGATTATCGTCATTGGTTAGCGCAAGCAGAGCAAGACACTTTGCAATATAGTGACCCTTATTTACGCTATATATTCCATCATTGTCAGCGCTTGTATCACATCTTGTCTGAGCAATCGTTTGTTATCGCCAGAGTCATCCCTAATGAAGCCGTTATATCTCATGCCAGCGATTATTATCGTGAGCGTTTTGAACGTGTGAGCTCGCAATATAAGCAATGGAACGCGCAAACGTTAACTGAAATTGGTGAAATTGGCGGATTTAATCGTGGTGAGTTACTGTGCGATTATTTACGCGGCGCGATGATTAACAGTGATGATGCGCAAAAGCATCCTAACGACGCCGAAATGTACTATCAATTTAGTTTTGCCATGACCCAATTAATGGGCCACTCACAGAAACGCCCTCCCGGGATTAAAGTGTTTTTGCAATGGTTAGCGGACAAAGAAGCATAAAAAAACCATGAAAGCGCTCAGCTATCCATGGTTTTTATTATTGAGACTGTATTGATGTCGGAAGACTGTAATTAATATTTAACTACTAACTATCAAAAGCTTATCTCATGGTGACGAATTCTTCAGCGCCAGTAGGGTGAATTGCCACTACTGAGTCAAAGTCTGCTTTAGTTGCGCCCATTTTCATTGCCACACCAAAGCCCTGGAGTATTTCGTCCATACCAAAACCGATACCGTGAATACCGACAACCACTTCATTATCACCAGCACACACCAGCTTCATTTTACAAGCCTGGCGATGCGCAGTAACAGCGGAATACATTGAGGTAAAAGTAGAGGTGTAAACCTTGATATTGTCTTGGCCATACTGCTCAGCGGCTTCAGGCTCAGTTAGACCCATGGTACCGATAGGTGGATGACTAAATACTACGGTTGGAATTAAGCTGTAATCCATTTTGGCATCTGGCATGTTGCCAAATAAGCGCTCTGACAACAAGCGACCCGCTTTAACGGCAACTGGGGTTAATTCAACACCACCCGCCATAATGTCACCGACACAATAAATACCTTTAGCGGTGGTATTTTGTTGATCGTCAGTAATCACATAGCCTTTAGCATCTAACTTAACATCGGTATTTTCTAAGCCGATATTACCCGTTGACGGTGAACGGCCAATGGCCCAAATTAGGCAATCAATTGTTAAGCTTTCACCGTTTTCAAGCGCTAGGGTTAAGCTGCCATCAGCATTTTTATTAACCGACTTTGGCACGCTGTGAGTGTGCAATGTTGGGCCATCGGTGGCCATCGCGTCAACTAATGCGTCCATTAAAATAGGGTCAAAGTTACGCAGTGGCGCATGCTTACGTACCAATAAATGGGTTTCGCTGCCTAAGGCATGCAATACGCCAGCAACTTCAACAGCAATATAACCCGCGCCAACCACAGCAACGCGTTTTGGTTGCTCACGCAGGGCGAAGAAACCGTCAGAATCAATACCGTATTCTGCACCCGGGATGTCAGGAATAGTCGGTGCGCCGCCAGTGGCAACAGTAATATGGTCAGCCGTGTAGTGCTCGCCATTGACTTCAATGGTGTTGTTATTAACAAAGCGACCATAGCCATTTAATAAGGTCACTTTATTATTCGCAAAACCACGACCGTAAGAATCATGGATGCGGCTAATATAAGCTTCACGATTGTTAACCAGAGTGTTCCAATCAAATTTATTGACAGTGACATCAAAGCCATAGTCTTTAGCGTACAGATTTAAGGCTTCGGCGACATGTGCGCCATACCACATGACTTTTTTAGGAACACAACCCACGTTAACGCAAGTGCCGCCAACGTGTTTTGCTTCAATGATAAGAACTTTTGCGCCACGCATTGCTGCACGGTTTGCTGAGGCGATACCGCCACTGCCTGCGCCAAGCGCGATATAGTCAAAATGTTGAGCCATGATGATCTCCACTACGATTAATTGCCCCATTGTAGGGGGGATTGTGTTTGCAATCTAGTCGTTTACTTATTGTGTTAGCGCAACGCATTAACGCTTATGCTGACATGCACCACGGTCAACGTTACCTGGGCCGCTGGTTGCACACTTAAGGCAAGCCCATTCGTCCTCTCTAATATCGATTTCATCTTGATAATGACTAAATTGACTGTGTTGGGTTTGGCGCTGCTTTTTTTGTAAGTGCGTTATGCGGTTATTTAACCAACGACAGCTAGGGTCGTCGACCATGCTTGGCCGCGTTTGACTTGATGAAAAATGAGATGGTTGATTGGCATCGATGTGTTGTTGCAAACTCGGTTTGAGGTAAATATCGTCAGCGCGATACTCTAACGCTGAACTCGTTTCTGAGGGTAATGTGATGCGATTACCTTGATGATCAATCGCTGATTGTGGTGGTAAATCATTGACGTTGTCGTTACTAAGCTCAGTGGTATTTTTAGACGGTTGTTTATTTAACTGAATGAGCTCAGCGGCAACGGCTACCGAGGAAGCCCATAAAGAGGTTATCGACAATACGCCACATATAGCAGCGTATTGAACTTGGCGGGTTAGCATGTGCATTCCTTGCGCGGTCAAATATTAACCATTCAGTGTAGTCGCACAATGATAAAACGCGAGCCATTATAATGAGTCTGCTAAAAGCCCAAACTGACAGATATACCCGCATAAGTTTCGTTTAAGCTGCCTTGTTGGCCGTCAACCCGGGCTTGTTGTTTAATGTCTTCTAAGGCAATGCTGTGGCTAATATGGGCGACAATCGCAAGATTATCGCTAAATTGATGCTCTGCTTCTAGGCCAAATTGCACATGGTTGGCACCGTCGTGGTCTTCGCTACTGTAGCCAAAATCAAACCCTTGCAATACATAAGGTGTTAGCGTGAGTTGTGGGTTGATTTCCCAAGGACTGTGTACGCTCAGGGTAACAAAGTAACCAGACGCTTCAGTGGCATAAGTATAGTTGACGGCGGGGACCAACCAATCAATGCCGCTGTAGGTGATTGAGCTAAAAAATTCATTGTCGGATGCGCGATCATCGCCATAAAATTCTAGGCGTTGGTAGCCTATAGTGGCGTCAATGTCATCGTGTAGAGATACGCTGTATTCTAACCCAGCATTCCATTCGGTGTAATGTACTTGGTCTGCTCGGCCAATCACGGCAAAAACCACCATGTCATTATGTTCAACGCTGGCAACTGCCCAGGCAATGCCGCCTTTATCTAGGTTGTCGCGACCCTCTGTAATGTAATGATTCTCCCAACCCACATCTAAGCCAAAGCTTGGCTGAGCATCAGCGAGGGCTAATGCAGGTGTTGACAGTGCTAAGCTAATTACCGCAAGTACCGGTAAAAAAACAGTAGTAACACCATGTTTAAAACTAACAGTACAGAAAGCAAAGGTCATGTGTTGGCCCAAGGTTATGGTGCAGAGTGATGGTACATAGATGTGTTCGTAATGAGTATGGTATCTGTTTAATGTATAAATTAAATGATAATCAGTCTCGTTTGAGACCTAGTAAACAATAATCAAAGTGTAAATTAAGTGTAAATTAAAACTGTGGAAGCCGTCACTTTAATTGTATGAATAATACGCTAGCGCGAACTCAGCAGATCAATCGTTAATTCATTCATCGCGATAATAGATCTTGAAAACGCAGTAAATTGACCCAATATATGTAGCAATTGACCCTATATAAGTCGTCACACGAATTATTTCGAGGAATCTTTATGAGCAATCCATTGCTAAATAGCGCGGCGTTACCCGAGTTTTCTAAAATCAAACCAGAACACATTCAGCCTGCGGTTGAGCAAGCCATTGCCAAATGTCGTGAAACCATTGATGTTTTATTGGCTAAAAATAGCCAATATACCTGGGACAACCTGATTGCCCCCCTTGAAGAAGTGGACGACGAATTAAGTAAAGCGTGGTCACCGGTATCGCACATGAATTCGGTTGTGAGCAGCGATGCATTGCGTGATGCCCATGATGCGTGTTTACCATTATTGTCTGATTACGGTACCTATGTTGGCCAGCATCAAGGGTTGTATGAGGCGTATAAATCAATTCATCAATCAGCTGATTTTGCCGAGTTAACTCAAGCGCAGAAAAAAGTTATTGAACAAAGCTTACTCGATTTTGAATTGTCGGGCATTGGCTTAGATGATGGTCAAAAAGCGCGTTATGGCGAGATTGTTAAGCGTCTATCTGAGTTAACTAGCAATTTTTCTAATCAGTTACTAGATGCTACCGAAGCCTGGACCAAGTTGATTATCGACGAGGCTGATCTAGCGGGTTTACCTGAGTCGGCAGTGGCCGCAGCTAAAGCAATGGCTGAAGCCAAAGAGCTAAAAGGTTGGTTGTTTACCCTTGATTTTCCATCCTATTTACCGGTGATGACCTACAGTGAAAACCGTGAGTTACGCGAAGAATGCTACCGTGCATTTGTCACCCGCGCCTCTGATCAAGGCCCAAATGCCGGTGAGTTTGATAACACTAATAACATGAACGAAATCGTGGCATTACGTCATGAGTTAGCCAATCTACTGGGTTTTGCCAGTTACGCAGATAAATCACTTGCCACCAAAATGGCAGAGTCACCAGAGCAGGTGTTGGGCTTTTTAAATGAATTAGGTCAGCGCTCAAAAGGCCAGGCGGCAACAGAATTAGCTGAACTACGCGCCTTTGCTAAAGAACACTATGATGTTAGCGAAATGGCTTCATGGGATTTAAGTTTTTATGCCGAAAAACTGCAGCAACACAAATATGAAGTGTCGCAAGAAATTTTACGTCCGTACTTCCCAGAAGACAAAGTCTTATCAGGCTTATTCTTTACCGTTAACAAGCTATTTGGCTTAACGATTAACGAACAAAAAGGTATCGATACCTGGCACAAAGACGTGCGCTTCTTTGATATTTTTGACGCCGATAACGTACATCGTGGCAGCTTTTATTTAGATTTATATGCTCGCAGCGGTAAACGTGGCGGCGCATGGATGGACGATTGCCGTGGCCGTCGTATTACCTCTACCGGTCTGCAAAAACCAGTGGCTTACTTAACCTGTAACTTTAATGGCCCAGTAGACGGCAAGCCGGCGTTATTTACCCACGACGAAGTTACTACGTTATTCCACGAGTTTGGCCACGGTATCCACCACATGCTAACCAAAGTCGATGTTGGCGGCGTATCGGGCATTAACGGTGTGCCTTGGGATGCCGTAGAGTTACCAAGTCAATTTATGGAAAACTGGTGCTGGCAAGAAGAAGCCTTAGCGGAAATCTCTGGCCACTACGAAACTGGCGAGCCATTACCAAAAGCATTGCTCGACAAAATGTTAGCGGCAAAGAACTTCCAGTCAGGCATGATGATGGTGCGCCAGCTTGAATTCTCGTTGTTCGATTTTAGAATGCACCATGAGTTTGACCCAGCAAAAGGCGTCGATATTCAAGGTATTTTAGACGAAGTACGCAGCCAAATAGCGGTATTAACCCCACCAAGCTTTAACCGCTTTCAACACGGTTTTGCCCACATTTTTGCCGGTGGATATGCTGCAGGTTATTACAGCTATAAATGGGCTGAAGTGTTATCGGCTGATGCGTTCTCACGTTTTGAAGACGAAGGCATCTTTAACCCAGAAACCGGTAAAAGCTTCTTAAATAACATTCTTGAAATGGGCGGAAGTGAAGAGCCAATGGAGCTGTTTAAACGCTTTATGGGCCGCGAACCCAACACAGATGCATTACTGCGTCACAGTGGTATTGCCGCGTAAATCATTAATGTAAACACTTTAAAAACCGACATTGATTGTCGGTTTTTTTATGCCTGCGATTTGATTCACTGGCGATATTTTGGTTGATAAATAAAATAAAGTTATCGCTTATCGATAATTTATTGTCGAATAAAAATAACTATGTTAACGTTAAATTAACATTAACCAACCTAGAATCATCATGGATAGAATTGTTTCACTCAGTAAATGGATTAAATTACTCATCGTTTTTTTAGCCTTATTACAAGTCAGTAGCTATGGCGGCACCATGGTGCTCGGCGAGTTTCAAGCTGGCGAATATGTACTCACAATTGACTGGTGGGGCTGGTTTAGCAGTTACCTTGCCGTTGATTTTGGTAGCCCCTGGCAGGCCCTTGCGCAAAGCCTTTATGATGCTGGCTTCCATCCTGGGTTAATTCTGGGCGGTGTTGAAATACTGCCTTACCTGTTTATTTATTATTTTTTATATCAGTTATTCACTTTGTATCAACAGGGGCAGGTGTTCACCCCAGGTAATTTTCGCTGTTTAAGCAACATTGCTTTGGTCTTTTTAACGTGGATTTTACTCAGCCTTTTCTATCCGATGATCATCGCTTTTTCACTGCACTTTAGCGGTACATCCAGTGCGGTCCCTGTTTATTTTAGCTTGGGAAGCCAGGAGCTAAAGTATGCGCTGTTTGGAATGATTTTTTATTGTGTGGCCTGGGTGATGAAGCACGCGACAGAGCTGCAAGAAGAGGCGGAGTTAACCATTTAATGGCCATTATTATTGAGCTAGACGTGATGCTGGCAAAGCGCAAAATGAAGTCAACTGAACTAGCTGAATTGGTGGGTATTACACCGCAAAATTTGTCGGTATTACGTAGCGGCCGCGCTAAAGCGATTCGGTTTTCAACACTCGACGCCATTTGCCAGCATTTACAGTGCTCGCCAGGTGACATTTTAATCCACAAGGAAGATGAATAATTAAGGACAATGATATGCAAAATACAGTAAAAAAAATGATCTCGGTGGCAATGATTAGCACGACAATGCTCATTATCTCTGGCTGTACGGTGCGCTTAAGTGAAGAGAGTTTTATTGCCAATGATAAAGAGCCCGTGGCCTTTAGCACTGAGTTCACTCAAGCATTACAACAAGCCATGCCGAATCATCTAATCACTCAATTGAACCTAGAGGCAAGTGATCACGTTAAGCTGAATGGTTTTTTTATTAATAATCCTGCAAGCAACACAACCCTAGTGTTTTATCAGGGTAATGGCATGAAAATTCAGCCACATTGTTTGGCCGATTTAACGGCATTATCAGCGCTTAACACAGATATCTTAGTCATGGATCGCCGTGGTATTGGCGCTAGTGAAGGTAAGCCGCTGATTAACAATATTATCTTGGATGCCCAGCAACAATTAGACTATGTACAGCAACAATACCAACCCGAAAAAATCATATTGCATGGTTACTCGTTAGGCAGTTTTATTGCCGCAGAATTAGCCAGAAATAATAAAATAGATGCATTGGTTTTACACGGTTCGGCCACTAATGCCGACGATTGGGTCGATGAGAAAACGCCCTGGTACATGGCACCGTTTATGAGCCTGGAAATGCCCCAAGACTTTCGTAATATCGATAATCAAAAAGTGGTTACCCATGATTACCAAGGCCCATTATTGGTGATTGCCGGAGAGGATGATGATGAAGTGCCGCCAGCGCTTGCTGAAAAACTGTTTGCTGCGAGCAAGTCTGCTAATAAGCAGTTCATTATGGTACCTAATGTCGGCCATCAAGGCATGCTAGAAGAGGCAACTACAATGCAGCAGTATCAGGCCTTTATTACCGAGCTTTGATTGAGCGGAAAATCGACATAAAAAAGAGGCGCAACGCGCCTCTTCGTTTGGTTACGCTTTGAGTAATAACTTACGCTAACTTTAAATCATACTGGTTGCGGTACATCACCATGTCTTCGATGGTGAGAACAGGCATATTGTGCTTTAAACCAAAGGCGACGATTTCTGGCGTTTTCGCCATGCTGCCATCTTCGTTGGTGAGTTCACATAACACGCCAGCAGGCATTAAGCCGGCCATTTGCATTAAATCAACCGTACCTTCAGTGTGACCGCGACGAGACATCACCCCGCCAGCGCGAGCGCGTAGCGGAAATACGTGTCCAGGATGGGCTAAGTCTGATGCTTTAGCATTACGGTTTGCCGCCGTTTTTATGGTGGTAACACGGTCTTGTGCTGAAACGCCTGTAGTCACACCCACTTTCGCTTCAATAGAGATGGTAAAAGCGGTTTGATTGGCGCTATTGTTATTAACAACCATCGGTGGCAATTCAAGCTTATTAGCATGCTCGTCGGTTAAGCATAAACACACAATGCCGCTGCATTCGCGGATCATCAATGCCATTTGGGCTGTGGTTAAATGCTCAACTGAATAAATAATATCGCCTTCGTTTTCGCGATCTTCATCATCGAGTAACAATACACCGCGGCCTTCTCTAAGCGCTGCAAGTGCATTTTCGACGCGTGTAATAGGTTCGCCAAATTCGGCAAGTAGTGATAACTGATTCATGGTTGTACTCCTAAAATGACCAGAATCAGGGCTTGTAAAGAGGGATATAAATCCAAAACAAATTGCATCAAAAAGCCGTGGGCTGATTGATGTATCTCTATTCTCTCTCATCCGGACTATAACCGTCGGCTCTGGACTGTTAGACATTACCTTTAAGCAATACTAAGTCACCAGATCTGCTGACCTCGACGAATCGAGCGCTCGCGGGCTTACTTTTTCAAGTTTACCGCCGGTGGGGAATTGCGCCCCGCCCTGAGAATTATAAACAATGTTGTTTGCGTTGAGCATTTGTCGATAACGATAAATGCTGTTGTTCATCTTGTCAGTGTTTTAACAACACCAACAAGTTAACACCGCATTGCTATGGTAATCAGTTAAGCCTGAGATGAAAAGGGGGATGAGTCGCAAAAAGAGTAACAAATTTCGGTACGCTGTTGAGTTTGTGTTGATGATTGAGTGTTAAATAAGTCAAAGACAGCAAAGCTCCTTGCTCGCTGGTATGACCTTTGTTAGCCTGTCGCGCTAACAATAGGAGTAGTGGTAAATGAATCTGTATTTTCGTTTTGCGTTATTGTTTTTATGGCGAATTGGCCATTGCAAACGTATTGATTTTTTAGGCACCAGTAAAATTAACTATCGGGTTTTGCCGTTAGATTGCGACATCAATATGCATTTAACCAACTCTCGCTATCCTGCTTTTATGGATTTAGCGCGTACTTATTTGATTGCTGAAATTGGTTTAATGAAGCAATTTTTAAAGAATAAGTGGTTACCCATAGTCAATGCTGCAGAGTTTACTTATATTCGCGATATTAAACCGTTTGAAAAGTTTACCATTGAAACCAAGATAGTCGGTTGGGATGAAAAATACTTTTATATTGAGCATCGTATCGTGACAGCGCGAGGTTTGCATTGTATTGCGCATGTTCGCGGGGTATTTGTATGCCGTGGTAAGCAAGTGCCTATCGAAACCTTAATTGAAGCAGCGGGTTATACCGGTGGTACGCCTGAATTACCTGCCGAAGTGGTAAAATGGAAACAGTTTTTACAACTCAAAAAAGAGTGTAATACATAACTATCATTGATTTTTAGTATATTTAGATCAATCAATCTGACTCTGTCGTATTAGCAATTTTAGGTTGATAAGGTGAAAGGAGTAGCACGGTGGCATTAGAGAAATTCAGTGATATTTGGGCGCGAGCTTGTGAGCGTAAAGGCGGACCTGCTGTCGTTAAGTCATTGCTACCCAATACACTCGACGCTGATGAGATCAGTGAATATACCGATGCGCAGTTACTTTCAGTGATGAGTAAACGTGTTTTTCAAAGTGGTTTTGTATGGCGAGTGGTCGACAATAAATGGCCAGCTTACGAAAAAGCCTTCTTTGACTTTGAACCAATGAAAGTATTGATGTTATCGCCAGATCAAATTCAGCAGCGTGCCAGCGATCCTGCGCTTATTCGTCATCAAAAGAAAACCCAAGCGATTGTTGATAATGCTTACATGATCCAGCAGATTAATGCTGAACACGGCAGCTTTGCTGAATTTATTGCACATTGGCCAAGTGATGACATAACGGGTTTATGGCAAGTGCTTAAAAAACGTGGCACTCGTTTAGGTGGTAATACCGGCCCTTATTTTTTACGCGCAATAGGTAAAGACACCTTTTTGATGAGCCAAGATGTGCAAGCGTATTTAACCGGCCATAAGGTAGTGGATGCGGGCTTTACCTCGCAAACTGCATTGCGCCAAACCCAAGCGGCGTTTAATCATTGGCAGCAAGAGTCTGGCATGAGCTTAGCTGAAATAAGCCGTGTTATTTCTTTGGGTGTGGGCGATAACCGTGTTTAGACAGACTTAATAAGTATTACGCCTGATAGCGGCACAAAAACACGTTGACGATTTCTGCCGCGTGCTGGTCTTTTTCTTCGTCAGTTAACGGCTCGATAATTTGAAAAATTAACGGCCAAAAACATTGGCCTTTAATTAAATTTTGGACTTGGTCTTGGGCCTGTTCAATATCATCTACATTGATGCGGCCATCTTTGTTGGCCGCTTTAATCCAACGTAAAATCGCGGTTTCTTCTTTAATTATTTTTTTGATTTCTTGTTGCATTTCAGATGCATAAAACAAGTGGCCAATCACCATTCTCGACACTTCAATGTGTTCTTCTGACTGAATATGATCAATATCACAGCGTACTAACTGTTGTAATTGCGGTGCTAGCGGCTTGCCTGGGTTATAAGGCTCAGAAGGTTGCGATAATGCCTGTTGCCATAACTCGGTCATTAAGATCATCACTAAGGCTTCTTTGGTGGCAAAGTGATTGTAAACCGTGCGTTTAGACACTCCAGCCACTTCTGCTAATTTGTCCATACTCGTCGCCGCAACCCCTAATGCTTTAAAGGTCGTTCTGGCGGCTTCAATAATGGCCGCACGTTTAATTTGGCTACGAGTTTGTTTTTCTTGAGTCATGATCAGCACTGTATTCAATTTTATGGAAGATATTTTACACTGAGCAGTTTACTTTTCAATGAGAGATTATTAAACTACACCGTGTAGTGTACTTTATTGGTGTTGAAATGAAAATATTAACCGGTGTTATTGTCGGGTTTTTGGTGTTAGCTGCGATTATATGGCTCACTAAAACATGGTCAGCTGCCAATAAAAGCCAGCCTTTCATTAATAGTGAAAAAGCTTATCAAGCGGGGTTAAGCAGTTTATGGCCTATCGCCAAAGCTTATTGGAATACCCAGCGCCAGGCGCCAGCCCCTCAAAATGCCGTGCCGTTAGAGGCGCTAACGCCAACTATCCTAGCGCAATCGACAGAAGATGCTGTTTATCGCTTAGGCCACTCAACGTTACTGATGCGTATTGATGGTGAATACGTGTTAATCGACCCGGTTTTTAGCGAACGAGCATCACCTGTACAATGGGCTGGGCCGAAGCGTTTTCATCAATCACCAATTAGTATTGCCGATTTACCGGCCATCAAAACGGTTATTATTAGCCACGATCATTATGATCATCTCGATAAAGCCGCGATTGAACAATTAATCGGCAAAGTACAACATTTTGTGACGCCGCTTAACGTCGGAAAATACTTAACATCATGGGGTGTCGACCCTATTCAAGTGACCGAGCTTGAGTGGTGGCAGTCTGTTGAGTTAAATGGTTTACATATCACCGCTACGCCAGCGCAGCATTTTTCTGGCCGTGGTTTGCTAGACCGTAATCAAACATTATGGGCCAGTTGGGTTATCCAGGGGTCGCAGCACAAGGTGTTTTTTAGCGGCGACAGTGGCTATTTTAAAGGTTTTAAAGAAATTGGTGAGCGTTTGGGGCCGTTTGATCTGAGCATGATTGAAACGGGTGCCTATAATGACTTATGGAGTGATATCCATATGTTGCCAGAGCAAAGTCTACAGGCGCATATCGATGTTAACGCTAAGGCAATGATGCCAGTACATAATGGCACTTTCGATTTGGCATTACATGACTGGTTTGAACCTTTCGAGCGTATTAACACATTAGCCAAACAGCATAACGTCACCTTGTTGACCCCTAAATTTGGCCAGGCAGTGATGTTGGCAAATCCACAGGCTAACCAATTATGGTGGCGCGAGATAATGGTAAATCCAGCGATGGATGATACAGAACAACAGGTTAATTCAACCAAGATGGATGAATTAAATGAGGTTGTCACGGATCATAATTAATCTATGTTGATAGTAGTGCTATCTAACCCGAATGCAATTAAGTTGATATTGTCAACATGTTGCCGTAAGGTGCGCTAAAATAAGTGATTGGATCTAATTTGTTTGATTGCTCATTTGCAAGCAACAAGTTATTAACAAATTAGCTATATATAACCTAAACTTATTATTTATTTACAATTTATTGTATTAGGTTGAGTTGTTTGAATTTTGTACCTATGCGATAAAGAACACAGAAAATTTAACAGTTTAATTTTAGCTATTTTCAGATGGAATGCCTCAAGACTGAGGAACCATATTGAACGTAAATCGGAGTAGGAGCACACATGCATAAAGCATTGAAAATCGCCGCGGTTATATCAGCCGCATTATGGATTACCGCTTGTGGCAAGGCTGAGGATGGCCAGGCACAGCAACAGCAGCAACCTCCTTCTCCCGTAGGCGTAATGACAGTTGAAGCTGTATCTCAAACCCTTATGGTTGAGCTACCTGGTCGTAGTCGTGCATTTTTAGAAGCAGAAGTGCGTCCACAGGTTTCTGGTATTGTTACCAAGCGTGCCTTTACCGAAGGCAGCGAAGTGACTCAAGGTCAGTCACTTTATCAAATCGATTCAGCAACCTATAAAGCGGCATTAATCAGTGCCGAAGCAGACTTAGCCAGTGCCAATGCCGCATTCGGTTCTGCTAAAGCAAAAGCCGCTCGTTACGCTAAATTGGTGAAAACCAATGCAGTGAGTCAACAAGATTTTGATGAAACCGAAGCTGCATACAAAGAAGCGCAAGCCGCGGTCACAGTGGCAAAAGCGGCAATTAATACTGCTAACATTAACCTTGAGTACACCGAGGTTAAAGCGCCGATAGCTGGCCGAATTGGTAAATCATCGGTGACGGCAGGGGCATTGGTTACGGCTAATCAGGCCACAACGCTCGCGACCATTCAGCAACTTGATCCCATTAATATCGACATCGTTCAATCAAGTGTTCAACTATTACGCTTAAAAGCCAACCTACGTTCAGGCCAGTTACTGAAAAGCGACAACGCTGAAGTGACATTAATGCTTGAAGATGGCAGCACTTATGACCATCAAGGTACTCTACAATTTGCTGAGGTGAATGTAGACGAAACGACCGGTTCGGTGACATTGCGTGCAGAGTTCCCTAACCCTGAAGGTATGTTATTGCCCGGTATGTATGTGCGCGCCCAGTTAAATGCTGGTCAGGACCCTAATGCGATTTTAGTGCCGCAACGCGCTATAACTCGTAACAATAAAGGCCAAGCGGTTGCAATGGTCGTCGACAAAGATAACCACGCAGAAATGCGCGTAGTGACAACAGCTGAAGTGATTGGCAACCAATGGCGTATTGTTGAAGGTTTAGCGGTGGGCGACAAATTAATTGTCGAAGGTCTGCAAAAAATCCGCCCAGGCGCACCGGTTTCACCACAAGTATTAACGGCTGACGAATCACAAAAGTAGGGATAAATTATGGCTCGCTTTTTTATTGATCGCCCTATTTTTGCTTGGGTAATCGCAATTTTAATTATGCTTGCAGGTGTGTTGGCCATTAGAGGCTTACCGATTGCACAGTATCCGAGTATTGCCCCGCCAACAGTGGTGATCAGTGCTTTTTATCCTGGTGCGTCTGCCAAAACCATGGAAGACACGGTAACACAGGTTATTGAGCAACAAATGACCGGCTTGGATCATTTACGCTATATCTCATCGACCAGTGACAGTTTTGGTAACACCAAAATCACCTTAACCTTTAATGCTGAAGCCGATCCTGATATTGCACAGGTTCAGGTGCAAAATAAATTACAGGCTGCCACGCCTTTACTGCCTTCTGAAGTTCAGCAGCAGGGTGTAAAAGTGAATAAGTCGACATCAGGCTTTTTGATGGTGATGGGTTTTGTGTCACAAGATGGCTCAATGGGAAAAAGTGACATTTCAGACTATGTCGCAGCCAATGTTCAAGACCCAATGAGCCGTGTACCTGGCGTGGGTGAACTGACGCTTTTTGGTGCGCAATATGCGATGCGTATTTGGCTCGACCCACTAAAATTAACTCAATACAACTTAACCAGTATTGATGTTACTGCTGCGATTAGTGAACAAAACGCACAGATTTCTGCAGGCCAATTAGGGGGAGCCCCATCGGTAGCTGGGCAAGAGTTAAACGCGACAATATCAGCCCAAAGCCGTCTGCAAACACCAGAAGAGTTTAGACGGATTATTCTGAAGTCTGACTCATCTGGCGCAAATGTGTATCTTGAAGACGTGGCTAGAGTTGAACTGGGGGCAGAAAGTTATGCCGTTGATTCTTATTTCAATGGCAAGCCAGCGTCTGGTTTAGCGGTTAAATTGGCTACTGGTGCCAACGCGCTCGACACCGCAGAAGGTGTTAAAGCCAAAATTAATGAGATGAAAGCGTTTTTCCCGCAAGGACTTGAAGTTGTTTACCCTTACGATACTACGCCATTTGTTGAGCAATCGATTGAAGGCGTAGTGCATACATTGATAGAAGCCATTGTATTGGTATTCTTGATTATGTATCTGTTCCTGCAAAACTTTAGAGCCACGTTAATCCCAACGATTGCCGTACCGGTTGTATTGCTTGGTACGTTTGCCGTGCTATCGGCAGCAGGCTTTACCATTAATACCTTAACCATGTTTGCCATGGTACTGGCGATTGGTCTGCTGGTGGACGATGCAATTGTTGTGGTCGAGAACGTTGAGCGTGTGATGTCAGAAGAGGGCTTAAGTCCACTTGAGGCCACCCGTAAGTCAATGGATCAAATCACCAGTGCGTTAGTTGGTATTGGTTTGACTTTGTCTGCGGTATTTGTGCCTATGGCATTTATGTCTGGCTCTACTGGGGTTATTTATCGTCAGTTCTCGATTACGATTGTATCGGCAATGGCGTTGTCTGTGTTTGTCGCAATCGTATTAACACCGGCATTATGTGCCACCATGCTAAAACCGATTAAAAAAGGCCATACTCAAGCGGACACAGGATTTTTTGGTTGGTTTAACCGCAAGTTTGATGCCATGACCTCACGTTATGAGTCTAGTGTTGGCAGTATTTTAAAGCGCTCATTTAGAGTGATGCTGATTTACATTGGTTTAGTGATTGCGGTGGGTTGGATTTTTTTGCGTATGCCAACCGCATTCTTGCCAGATGAAGACCAAGGTATCTTATTTACCCAAGCAATTTTGCCAACAAACTCAACCCAAGAAAGCACCGTAAAAGTGCTTAAACAGGTTAACGACTATTACCTCAATGACGAAAAAGACATTGTTCGATCTGTATTTACCGTCGCAGGCTTTAGTTTTGCCGGTTCAGGTCAAAATATGGGTATTGCGTTTGTAGGCTTAAAAGATTGGTCAACTCGCGAAGCGCCAGGTGAAGATGTTCAGTCACTTGCTGGCAGGGCAATGGGGCGCTTTATGCAAATCAAAGAAGCCTTAGTGTTCGCCTTTGTACCGCCGTCGGTCATTGAGCTGGGTACCGCCAATGGTTTTGATATGTACTTAAAAGATTTGAATGGTCAAGGCCATACCAAGTTAATTGAAGCGCGTAATCAAATGCTCGGCATGGCGGCGCAAAACCCCAACCTAGTAGGCGTCAGACCTAACGGTCAAGAAGACGCGCCTATGTATCAAATTCACGTCGATCACGCTAAATTGCGTGCATTAGATATTGATATCAATAACGTTAACAGCGTAATGGCGACTGCATTAGGTGGCTCATACGTAAATGACTTTATTGACCGCGGCCGCGTGAAAAAGGTGTATGTGCAAGGTGAGGCGAAATATCGTATGCAGCCAAGCGACTTAGACACCTGGTATGTGCGTAATAGCAATGGCGAAATGGTACCGTTCTCGGCATTTTCGACTGGATCGTGGGAGTTTGGTTCACCTCAGTTACAGCGTTTTAACGGTGTACCCGCGGTTAACATTCAAGGTGCGACAGTACCTGGTTACAGTACTGGTGCAGCGATGGATGCACTAGAAGAAATGGCCAAACAGCTTCCACCTGGTTACGGCATAGAATGGAATGGTTTGTCATATGAAGAACGGTTGTCGGGCAACCAGGCACCAGCGTTATATGCATTATCTATCTTAATTGTGTTCTTAGTGCTTGCGGCACTATACGAGAGCTGGTCGGTGCCGTTATCGGTTATTCTTGTGGTGCCATTAGGGATTATTGGTGCATTGATAGCCATGAATGGTCGCGGTTTACCTAACGACGTATTCTTCCAGGTAGGCTTATTAACTACAGTCGGGCTGGCGACCAAAAATGCCATTTTGATTGTTGAGTTTGCCAAAGAATACTACGAAAAAGGCTCAGGCTTAATTGAGGCAACACTGCATGCAGTTAGAGTCCGTTTACGCCCAATTTTAATGACATCATTAGCCTTCGGTTTAGGTGTTGTACCATTAGCCATTAGCTCTGGCGTAGGTTCTGGTAGTCAAAACGCTATTGGTACGGCAGTACTGGGCGGGATGATGTCATCGACATTCTTAGGTATTTTCTTTGTGCCGTTATTCTTTGTGGTGGTTGAGCGCATCTTTAGTAAGCGTGAAAAACCCAGCGAAGAGGACGACGAAAAAGTCGATAACGATAGAAAATCGATTTAATCGGTAACCCGTTGTAAAAAAGCCCAGTTTTACTGGGCTTTTTTGTGCCTGTAGCAATATGCATTTATATTTGGATTTAGCTAAAAATCGCATAGCGAGTAAAAAGAGGATTAACAGTGATTAAATGATACTTAAAAGCCACTAATGGGCTTGTTTAAATAGAGTAAACTTAAAAAGTGTTTAAAAAACACTCTGGTAAATTAGGCTTTAGGTGATTGAAAAAAATGGTGATTAAAAAATTAACTGTGTAAATATCATCCAGATTTTATTCGATAATTGTGTTATGATTAAGATCGTAATCAAAACAGTTTTTTAACATCTATTTGTACAGATAAACACTTTTGTGGTTATTTTTTAGCGAAGATATCGCCGATAAAGATGAACTTTTGATTAAATAATGATTATGATAGTGAATAACAATAATAAAGGATGTCACCATGCAGGCGCTATTTATTAGCCTCACTTTAGCCGCGATTCTGGCCTATCTTTGGTATGCCAGTTTACTTAAAAAACGCACTTCAGCCATTGAAGCGCTAAAAGTCATCGACTCAAAAATTGATAGAAGGCTGACACTCTTTACTGAGCTGTGTCAGGAAAAACCCTCTTACCCACGCCCGTTAACCGATGACCAGCAAGCTCAGTTGGAGCAGCTAAAACAGCTACAACCCGAACATGATTGGCAGCAACCGATTGAAGAATCAAATGTTGCAGGTGGGTCGTTGTCGGTATCGATTGCAGCATGGCAGCAAATCGATCAAGGTCTAGAGTCGCTATTGTCTACGGTAAATAAAGACAAACTGTGCACCGAGCAACTGGCTGAGTATTTGCAACTCGAACTCGACTTTATACATGCCGAAGATTTTTACCGTAAAGCGGTCGATGAGCTTAACAGTGGGGTTAAGATTTTCCCTGGTTCTGCCGTTGCTAAATTTGCCCGTATCGCGCCAATGCCGATATTTGATCAAGTGCAGGAGTAACTCGATGTTGTGGCGTAATGAGCTGGCGCTATTGATTATCGTATTACTCTTTTGTGCTGCGCAAGTACACGCTAAACAAGTGGTTTATCCTCAAGTAGAAGAAACCACAAAACCACAAATAAAAGCGAAATACCGTGTTGAAGAGCCTACCGAAAAAAAACAGCTCCAGCTAAAACCGACACAGAACAATGCGCAGGGGAATAGCAGTAAACCCACTCTTGAAGCATTTAACGTGTTGACGCCAAACAGCCCTAAATCCATTAACGATCAATTATCGCTTAATGGCGGGTATGTTGGCGATAAGCCACAACCGCGAACGTTAACCAATGATTATCCGCTGAGCCAATCATCCTCTGCAACACGTAAACCCAAGGTTAAAGCCCAATATTCTGAAAACGGTATTGTCAGTGATTTAGGCGTCGAAAAACGTAAAGTGTATCAATACAAGCAAGCCAACGGAATTATGGTGTTTAGCGATCAACAACCGTTAGATGCCGATTATCAAGTGCTGTTGTACGAATGTTTTGCTTGCCGCCCAGATTCAACTATCGACTGGTACAAAATTCCACTCTTTACCTCGCACTTTGCCACCGATGTAGCATTAGCAGCACACAAATATCAGTTAGATCCGGCATTAATCAGAGCCGTGATCCATGCCGAATCGGCGTTTAAACCTGGGGCAGTTTCAAAAGCCGGTGCAAAAGGGCTAATGCAATTAATGCCCGGTACCGCCAGTGACATGGGCGTAGACAACCCGTTAAATGCCCAGCAAAATATTCGTGGTGGTAGCCGCTATTTAGCGCAACTGTTAGCCCAATTTAATGGTGATCTAGACTTAGCGTGCGCCGCGTACAATGCCGGCCCGAGTACCGTCACTCAATATCGTGGCATTCCGCCATATCCTGAAACTCAAGCTTATGTGAAGCGCGTAAAAATATTATTCAAACGCTATCAAAAAGCATTAGCCAGTTAATTAAGGTCATTATTCATGAAGCATTTAATTCATAAAGCGCAGCCAAAGCGCGTCAAACTCAGCCGTAATAGTGGCTATTGCTTAGCAGGCATGGCGGGTTTATTAATTTTTGGTGCTGTGGCCTTGCCAGCACTTGCCGCGGACAAACCCGTATTTGTAGCCCCTTCGCAAGAAGACATGCGCTTGTACGACATTGCTAATGCACCTCAAGCGCAGCGCATTGAGCAAGATATTCGTACATTGGTGAATTTTGGCACTCGCCATACTATGTCGGACACGCAATCTGACACCCAAGGCATTGGCGCCGCAAGACGCTGGATAGAAGCCGAGTTTAAGCGGATTTCAAAAGAATGTGGTGGTTGCCTCGAAGTGGTAACGGTAGCAAACACCGTAGAGGGTAAGCGAATTGCGCAGCCTACCGAGGTGGTCAACGTTATTGCTATTCAACGTGGTAAAACAGACCCTAAGCGTGTAGTGATGATGAGCGGTGATATTGATTCGCGGGTGACTGACGTGCTCGATGCTACCTCCATTTCGCCAGGTGCTAACGATAATGCCTCCGGTGTAGCTGGCGCGTTAGAAGCCGCTCGTGTGTTATCAAAATATCAGTTTAACGGCACCATAGTGTACGCCGCGTTGTCGGGTGAAGAACAGGGTTTGTACGGCGGCAATATTCTAGCCGACTACGCAAAAGCGCAAGGCTGGCAAGTGCAAGCGGTGTTAAACAACGACATGATCGGCAATATTTCTGGCATTAATGGCGTAGTCAATAACAGCAGTGTGCGAGTATTTTCGGAAGGTGTACGTTTTGCAGAAACGGCCGACGAGGCAAAAGAGCGTTATTTTAGTGGTGGTGAGAACGATTCTGCTTCGCGTAATTTAGCCCGTAATATAAAAACCTTGGCCGACCAATACATGACGAATCTAGACGTAATGTTAGTGTATCGCCTCGACCGATTTGGCCGTGGTGGGCATCATTTACCGTTTAACCAAGCTGGTTTGCCTGCGGTGCGCATTATGGAAACTAACGAACATTACGACCGCCAACATCAGGATATTCGGGTTGAAAATGGCATTGCTTATGGTGATGTGATTGAAGGGGTTGATTTTGGCTTTACCGCCAAGCTTACCGCATTAAATGCCTTAAGTTTAGCCGCACAAGCCTGGGCACCTGCACCGCCAACACAAGTGAAGATTGAAGGCCAGGTGTCTCCCAGTACCACATTGAATTGGGCAAAAAGCAGTGATGAAACCGTGGTAGGTTATCGAGTGTATTGGCGCTCAACTACCGCGCCAGAGTGGACCCACAGCCGCTATGTGGGCAAGGTGAATACCTTTACTCTGGATAATCTTGTGATTGATAATTACTTATTTGGCGTTGCAAGCGTGGCCGCCAATGGCAATGTCAGCCCAGTGGTATTCCCAGGGGCAGCAGGCGCGTTTTTTAAGTAAGCTTTTTAAGCGACCTTAATAACTAAACAATAGAATAGTAAAAGCCCGGCTCATATGCATGCGCCGGGCTTTTTTATTGGTATCACTATTAGCCAAACTATTATCTAAGTTGGGACATTTCGATTACTCGCCAACTTCCCACTTCACGGTCGTGTAACCGTCAGCTCGGCCCAATAATGGCGCTAAGTAATCTAATGCTTCTTTGGCCATAACGTCCATTTGCCAAGGTGGATTAATAATCCATAAACCGGCCGCTGTCATGCCAAACTCGTCACTGTCCGCACTCAAGCCTTGCTCAATACGCAGTTGTTTTTTAATGCCGCTATTTTTAAGTAATGTCAGCATGGCTTCCGTTTGTTCACGTTTTACTACCGGATACCACAGCATAAACATTCCGGTCGCAAAACGCTTATGTGCTTTAATAATCGTTTCTGCTACATCAACGTAGTCTGTTTTTATTTCGTAACTTGGGTCAATTAATATTACGCCACGACGTTCTAACGGTGGCACCGCAGCGATTAAACCCGCCAGCCCATCACCATTAATCACTTTCACTTGTTTGTCTTGAACAAAATAATCTTCAAGTAACTCATGGTCAGTGGTGTGCAGTTCGTGTAATACCATGCGGTCTTGTGGGCGTAATTCCACATCAACAAACGCTGGTGAGCCAGGGTATACAGCTAATTCACCATCATGCTCAGCGTTAAAATGGCGTACAGACTCTACATAATCGGCTAAAGCGATAGGCAAATTATCGTGGTCCCAAAGCTTCGCTATACCTTCTAAATACTCACCCGTTTTTTGCGAAAACTCATCTGTTAACGAATACGCGCCAGCACCTGCATGGGTGTCGATATACACGTAAGGTTTTTCTTTTTTCTGCATGGCTTTTAACGCTTGAATAAGCATGGCGTGTTTAAGCACATCGGCATAATTGCCAGCATGATAACCGTGGCGATAACTGAGCATGGGCATTTCCATTAACTAAATGAGACAGCAAAAACTGTGTAATAGCACCATTATAAGTTTTCTCAAGCGTGAGGTATAGGTATTCACTGGAGATGGCTTTTGGCATAATGAGGTAGTTTCTTATATTGGCATGGTATTTATCTTGTTGCAGACACCGATCTTCTTTAATCAGCAGTACCCAACATTGGTTGATATCGCCAGCCGCTGGCAATTAGTGTGGGACAAAGACGCCGCGTTTGAATTGCGTTTTGAGCAAAACTGTTTGAGTTTGTACAAACGAGATGAACCTAAATTAGATGGTATTAACGTTGATTTTGTATCTGGTGCTGTGGCACATCGCCGCAAATTTGGCGGTGGGCGCGGTCAATCGATTGCCAAAGCTGTCGGGTTAAAGCAAGGCGTAACGCCAACGGTTGTCGATGGTACAGCAGGGCTAGGCCGCGATGCGTTTGTATTGGCAAGCCTAGGTTGCAAAGTGATTATGGTTGAGCGCAACCCAGTGGTAGCCGCGCTATTAGAAGATGGCTTACGCCGCGCTTATGAAGATGCTGAAATCGGCCAATGGATGCAGGAGCTGATGAGCCTATTTCACGGTTCAAGTTTGACAGCATTAGCTAACGCCGCTCAATCATCGGCCACCGAAATCGATGTGGTTTACCTTGACCCCATGTACCCGCACCGTGAAAAGTCAGCTTTAGTTAAAAAAGAAATGCGCGTATTTCAAACCTTAGTTGGTGCCGACTTAGACGCCGATGGATTGTTAGCCCCGGCAATGGCACTCGCCACCAAACGCGTAGTCGTAAAACGCCCCGATTATGCTGAAGACCTCGACGGAGTAAAACCAAGCATGGTTATCGCAACGAAAAAGAATCGCTTTGATGTATATGTGAAAGCCGCGATGAAATAGTGGTGTTGAAATAGCAGTGATTAAGCATCAAAGATATGTCGCTGAACCCATACATTGACATAATGCACCCATAGTTTGACAAAATTAACCCATTCAATGACATAAAAATGGTTTTTGTAATTATATTACAAAAGCCATTTCCTTTAATATCAATACCTTGAGTAGTTAATAACCCATATATTGACAAATTTTTGCATGTTAGTACACTAAATATACTGTATTTGTGCGAATTTAACTCATGTATATAAGAAGCTTACGTAAACCATCACCGAACAAAAACGTATTTAAATTCGCTAGCGTAAAAGTTAGTGAAACGATAATGTGTGAAAGTTCATTGGAGTTTGATGCGTGCTTTCATCATGAATACAATGACTGTATAAAGGTTTTTGGCAGTCAGCCTGAAGGGTTTTATTACGATTTTGAGGGTAAAAAATTGCCCTATACACCTGATGCGATAATTCACTTTATCGATGAGACGGTAAAGTTCCATGAATATAAACCTTATAGTAAAACATTCGATCCAATCTTTAGAGCTAAATTTGTAGCTAAGAAAGCGGCAGCCCAGTCCTTGGGAGCAGATCTTATCTTGGTAACAGAGCGTCAAATCCGCGTAAATCCTATTCTAAACAACCTTAAAATACTGCACCGGTATTCTGGTATATATGGCTTAAATACTATTCAAATTGAATTGCTTAAGCTTATAAAAAGATCAGGTAAAATAAGTGTAAATGATGTTGCAATCAAACAGTCATTATCATTAGGTGAGGCTAGGTCATATCTTTATTCTCTGATACATAAAGGATTAATCAAAACCAACTTAAATCAGGATGATCTTACTTGTAACCCTTCGGTATGGTGTATTGAATGATGGACTTCGAGGATGAATTCAGTGAGTCTGAATTAGTTAAGAAGCCCGATACACCTATTCAATATGTGAAATTAGGCGATGCAGGGTTAGTGAGACGAGATTTAGATACCTTTCCTGAATTTTTAAGAGACAAAGCACTTGATAAATACCAGCTCATTGCTTTCATCGAAGAGACAATCACTGGAGGGTGGACTCAAAAAAATTTAGACCCAATTCTTGATACACTTTTTACTGCAAACATGGACAAGCGACCTAACTGGCGAACGTTAGTTCGTTGGCGTAAAAGCTACATTGACAGTAACGGCGATCTTGCATCATTAGTCGCTAAGCGACATAAAATGGGCAACAGAACAAGTCGAGTTCAGGGAGATGAAGCCTTTTTTGAGCAAGCCCTAACTCGTTTTTTAGATACAAAAAGACCCAGAGTATCTTCAGCATATCAATATTATAAAGACGCCATCACCATTGAGAATGAAAGCATTGTTGATGGACAAATTCCTATCATTTCTTACAAAAGCTTCAACCAAAGAATAAAGTCACTGCCTCCTTATCCTGTTGCAGTAGCGCGGCATGGTAAATTCAAAGCTGATCAGTGGTTTGCTTATTGCTCATCACATATACCCCCTACTCGAATATTAGAACGTGTGGAAATAGATCACACACCACTTGATCTAATCCTGCTTGATGATGAGTTATCTATCCCGCTAGGCAGGCCATATTTAACTTTAATCGTCGATGTTTTTAGTGGTTGTGTTTTGGGGTTTCACTTAAGTTACCGGTCGCCTTCATATGTTTCAGCTGCCAAGGCAATCGTACATGCAATAAAGCCCAAATCATTTGAAGGGCTTGATATCAAGCTTCAAAATGATTGGCCTTGTTTTGGTAAATTTGAAAATCTAGTTGTGGATAATGGCGCAGAATTTTGGTCTAAAAGCTTAGAGCATGCTTGTAAAGAAACAGGTATAAACATCCAATATAATCCTGTTCGTAAACCTTGGTTAAAGCCGTTTGTAGAGCGTTTTTTCGGGATGATAAATGAATGCTTTTTAACTGAATTACCAGGTAAAACTTTCTCTAATATCCTAGCAAAAGAAGACTATAAACCTGAAAAAGACGCCATTATGCGCTTCTCTGTTTTTGTTGAAGAATTTCATCGCTGGATTATGGATGTTTATCACCAAGATTCAAATTCACGTGAAACTCGTATTCCTGTAAAGCAGTGGCAGCGTGGTTTTGATATTTACCCCCCATTAAAGATGAGTAAAGAGGACGAACAACGATTTACTGTGTTGATGGGTATTTCATATGAGCGTACTTTAACCAGAAATGGCTTTAAATACGAAGATCTAATGTATGACTCTACTGCCTTGGCTGATTACAGAAAACATTACCCACAAAGCAAAGATACTATCAAAAAAATCATAAAAGTAGACCCTGATGATCTATCATATATTCACGTGTATCTTGAAGAGTTAGGCGGTTACCTCAAAGTACCCTGCACAGATAATAGTGGTTATACCATCGGATTGAGCCTTCATGAGCATAAAGTGATTAAGCAAATTAATCGCGAGATGATTAGGGAAGGTAAAGATAATTTGGGGCTAGCTAAAGCTCGAATGGCAATTCATGCGCGAGTTAAGCAAGAGCAAGAAGCATTTATTGCATTCAAAACAAAAGCTAAAATTACAGCAGTAAAAAAACAGGCTCAATTAGCCGATATTAGTAATACGGGCCAAAGTACAATTAGTTTAAAGAAAGAAGGACTAGACTTATATTTACCAGATAAATCAGAAACTAAACAAATCAATGTTTTCGATAATTGGGATGATGATTTAGAGGCTTTTGAATGAGGACCTTGAGTTCTGCTCAGATTGAGCAATTACAAATATTTAGTGACTGCATTGTGCTTCATCCACAAGTTAAAACCATTTTTAACGATTTTGATGAGTTAAGATTAAATCGTCATTTTCAATCTGATCAACAATGCATGCTATTGACGGGTGACACCGGTGTAGGCAAAAGCCATCTGATAAATCACTACAAAAAACGTGTATTCGCTAGCCAGAATTACAGTCGTCAATCCATTCCTGTATTAGTGAGCCGTATATCCAGCGGAAAAGGGTTAGATGCAACCTTAACTCAAATATTAATGGATCTTGAGTTGTTTGGTAGTCACCAAAGAAAAAAGCGTGGTTATAAGACTGACTTGACCAAAAAACTAGTCGATAGCCTGATTAAGGCTGATGTTGAACTGCTTATCATCAACGAATTTCAAGAGTTAATAGAGTTTAAAACCGTTCAAGAACGACAATTAATTGCGAATGCATTGAAGTATATAAGCGAAGAAGCCAAGGTTCCTATAGTGTTAGTTGGTATGCCTTGGGCCGAACAAATTGCAGAAGAGCCGCAATGGTCATCGCGTTTGATACGACGCAGAAAACTTGAATATTTTAGTCTTGAAAAAGACAGTAGGTATTTCCGCCAATACCTTATGGGATTGGCGAAATATATGCCATTTAATGAACCGCCAAAACTTGAAGTTATGCATACAGCAGTAGCATTATTTGCCGCATGCAGAGGTGAAAATAGAGCGTTAAAGCACCTATTAACTGAATCATTAAAAATAGCTTTAATGGAGAAAGCTATCAATCTTGATAATCAACATTTGGTATCAGCATTTAATAAATTATGCTTATTTGATGGCGGAGCTGATGAGCAAATAAAGTTGAAAGAAAATCCGTTCACTCTACCGATAGAGCAAATCAAAATATCTGAAATAACACGATATTCCAATTATAATCAAAACGCATTAGCGAGTAACGAGATGCTGTCTACAAGGATATTTTCAACCCCAACGGCCTTCACTAAGTTACTGAGCAAGTAGATCTTTCAATAAATTAAGGCTGTGCACCATTTCTTAGTACATTCAAGCATGTTTCTACTGCCTTAATTTTCCCCATGAACATATAACTTTGATTTCGAGCCTCGACAAATCGGGGGTAAATCTCTTGTTCCATACTCGGTAGTTTGTTAAGCAGCTTCTTTAGCTCTTCGGCTTCACTGGTGGAGCTGATTAAATCGAATTGATATTGATTAAGAGCGGTGCTCAGCAGATTGGATTGAGTTGATACCCTATCAATCCGTGGGCGACCTATTGATTTAATATTATTACTTGTAGCTTGTAGGCGCGAGTTATCGAATAAGCAGGTTTTATGATAAGTCACTATTTTATCTTGATTATTTCTATGTAAAAAATTTTGCTTACATAGTTTACGTAATGTTCTATGAATTAACTGTCCCGCATCTCTATTACTGACCTGCGGACAAAAAATTAGATATCTTTTTTTTAGGTCATTAACTGTAGTTTGTTCAAAATTCACATCGGTTAAAATGTTAAACAATACTTCATTAATACAGATCATTAATTTAGACACAATACTTACCAATTGTTAGTTATTTCAATAGTTAACGTAATAAATTACGACTTAACTTGTCATAAAACCTTATCTTTCATCTTCAGGGAAACCGCAAGTTATAGCCAATGCATGGGTTATAACTTGACAACAAGACCTAAAAGACTAAGGATTACTTAGTATACCTTAAGGGGAAAAACTAAGACAATCTAAGTTATCTAGGAATCAACAAAAATGAACACGTGTCAGAAAAACAGATTAATCCGCTGCCGCATAGGCTCAAGCAAGCGAGAACAGCTAAAGGCATCAGCCAAAAGCAACTTGGCATTCAATTAGGAATGGAACCAGGTACGGCAAGTGCACGCATGAATCATTACGAAAAAGGCAAGCATACCCCTGACTACACCACCTTAAAGGCGATGGCCGATGAGCTAGGTGTTCCTGTGGCTTACTTTTTTTGTGAGTCAGAAAAAAGTGCAAAACTTCTATGTCTGTTAGATCAAATGACTGATGACGAAAAAGATTCTTTAATAAAACAATTGTCGAAAATTAGTGTTATAGATCTTTAATTTTCGACGATAGTGAATTATAAATTTTGTCCAATTTCACACTAAAACATGAATATTATTTTAGATTGTTTATAGCTCCCTATGAAGATGAATCAATTGTAAAGGTTAACTCTTCAACCTCGTGCTCTCGAAAAGTATCTTTAGATGAAAGAATTTTTACTTTACAAGAATATAAGTTCTTCTTTTTATCACTATCAACTTGTAACCATTTGGCATAACGATCTTTTTGTACAGCAGTATAAGAACCACAAAAAGAGCGAATACCTTTAGGATGAGCAGGCTGCCAATCATTATACCAATATGATGAAAAGCCAATTCCAATGTTATCAACCGAATAACAAAATAGTCCATCAATCGATAAACCAGTTATTTTCATCCCACAAATATTACATTTGGGAACGTAAAGTCCTCGGGACTCAAGGTCAGAGTGCCAATGCCCGTATCTCATAAATGGGACAGGAGTTACAGCTAAAACCCCATTTTCAGATTGTTTTTTAACATCAAACTCATAAGACAGCCTTGATTCCAGGAGATTTCCAACCGTCAAACAGCCAAAGCGTTCTTCGATTACAGTATCTGTAACTTCCTTAGAACCAGTAGTTGCTTTAACCATTGTTAAATCAACCCAACAATCGTTATCAAGTTTAATTGGCATTGAAATAGCTAACAAATCATGGGATTTGTTTACTGCTGCAAAGCTTAATAATATGCCTTTAACAAATTGAATAAGGTTATCTCTGTCAGGGAGTATTTCACTTTCCCATTCAGGTATCCATGTCGGCTTTCTAGGTACTAACCCTATATATGCTGGCTCGATAGGCAATGCAGGTATTGATAAATGTGCAGCATAAGAGTTAGGCATACCAAAGAATTGTTTTGCAGTCTCTATTGTTCGCAAATAAGCGGATCGACCACGATGACTTGCTTGCGTATAAAATTGACCAGTAGATTTCTGTCTATCACTACTCAAAAAGTAATCAATAGTTGTCGCTGATGACGGAAGATATTTAAAAGTATTATGCCACTACAAGGACTATGGATCCACTCGGCAAGTAGTTTCACTCCTTGTAGGGTTTGATACTCGTATCCAGTATAAATAATTGCGGAATTTTTGACTCTCATATCAATTTTTCTAATCTGCCAAGTATAAAATCCATGTTATACCTAATTTCCATAATAATCATTGGTTAAGGTGAATGTTGTTATCATCTTTGAGATGCACAGCTCTATTAGATATTGATTTTCATGAGCGATCTAAACCCTAACATTTTATTTTCTTTAGATACGGCGATTAAACTCATAAAGCGTACTCTAAGCACACTAACGAAAAGTACGAATAAGGAATCAGTTAATGGTACTCCCAACCAGTAGTCCTACAGCATTTTGTAAAGCTTTTATAGAACGAGAACTGAAAAGTAATAAACAAGGACATATATGGATGAGCTTTTGGCCAGTAATGGAGAGAATGATAGAGAGATCTAATGAACTAACCCCTGTATTTGATGAACTGATAGGGAAATTTGGATATTCGGATAAATTTGATGGATATCCTCCAAATAATTCATACATATGGTTAACGCTTGAATGTATTTGGATGAGTATTAATTTTTGTAAAAAAGATGTAGTACAAGTTAGGTTAGATTTAAAAGAGTTAAATACACTTCAAGAGGAAATAGTAGAGCTTTCTGAGCGACTAGCTTTGGCTCTAAGAAGACATGATAAAGTCTATGAATTATCAGGATTTAAAAAAAGCGACTATCAAACAGCTGTTGATATGATTGAACTGGCAAGCGAGGATAATCATTTATACCAAAACTATGTTTCAGATAAAATACAGTCCTTACTTGGTCAGTTTGATCTAAAATATTGGCCAACAAGAGCTGATGTTGTAGAGTCTATTGCCTCTTTTGAAAGTCGTCAGCCATCACCTAATCACAGTGAACTCCCCGAAAACGTCTTAAAAGGCAGAGCTTCAGACATTAAGGACTTCGTATTGGCCTTTGATAATAGTTTTAATGGTTTCAATGATTTACCATCAGGCTTCCGTTTTAGCAATAATGCATTAGCAGACATTATAAATGTGATATTGGATCTCCCTTCAGATAGGCTCGCTACTGGAGATGCAATAAGAATAGTGAGAAACCGTCACAACGAGAACTAAATAGAAGCCTGGTACCGATTACAAGCACTACAGATGTCAGTGTTGAAGAAATTGGGGCTGACCCTGTTACCGTCTTTTCATTTGCACTAGTCTGTAAAATACAGATGTACAGAATATATTTGTTTTGTATTTAACCATTTTGGACAGAACTAGCTAGATCTATGATTCTAAATAGTAATAATTTGATTAGTACAAGTAATCAAATTATTCAAAAGCCCTAATTTGATACGCAACTACATTTATCTTGCAAAATACAAGACCTGAATCCGTTATCTGGATGTGTCTACGTTCGTCTGTGAAAGTTTCTGAGGGGAGCCACATACGCGAGGGGACACATTTTCTGAGGGTTGTAGCGTCTGCAATAAGTATGTCTTGAATAATGTAACCCAATGATTATACTTGGCAACTATCTTTCTACTGTGGAAGTTATCATGCGAACACTAGGCTTAAGAGTATCACCAACAGAAGTTACATTCTGTATTTTTGATTCAGATGAAAACCGAATTATAAACGTCGAAGAAGTCTGTATCCCTAATGCCCTAGAGACCCCTGAGAAACTAAAATATGTTCGTGCCACTCTTTTAGATATTTTACGAGAATTCAAAGTAGAAAAAGCTGGAATTAGGTTATCAGAGCCTACGGCAAGGCAAGTTAGCATTGAGCGTGTACAAATAGAAGGCGTTATTCAAGAAACTTTCGCTTCAAGTACGCTTAAAGCTCACTACCAAGGAGCAATAACGACCATTGCCTCAAAGTTACAGATTACTAAAACGAAGGTTAAAAGTCTTATTAAAAATGAGGAAGAGTACGCCGAAGTCAATGACTGGGGGGCATTTTCAGACAAAGAGCGTGAGGCAATTTTAGTTGCAAAGGGGGCTTTAAATGTCTAGATATCAAGTAGCAGAAGTTACCTTTGAGATACTTGAAGATATCGGACAAGAAGGTAAAAACTCTGACGTTTATAGGATATTGGACTCTGCTCTAAACGCTGAAATGGTGCTCAAGAGAATTAATAAAGCTAACTTTTCCGATGCCGAACAATTTTTCGACGAGGCAAGAAAGGTCTACGATAACAAACATCCAAATGTTGTTGAAGTCAACTATGCTTGTCAGGATAATGAATTTATTTACATCACTATGCCCTACTACCAAAATGGATCTTTGAGTGGGATGATGAACCAAAGGTTTCTCACTTTAAGAGAGATAATTCGTTACTCTGTCCAATTCATTAGCGGCTTACACAATATCCACTCTAACAACCTATTGCACTTCGATTTAAAGCCAGATAACATCCTGCTCTCTGACCGTAATGAGGCCATGCTTTCTGATTTTGGTCTTGCTATGCACATGGATGAGTACGGTTTTACAACACCAAAACAATTGTACAGTAAGCATGTGCCCCCAGAGGCGATCAACACACGGGAATTCTCCACTAGCTTTGATATATACCAAGCTGGCCTAACTATGTATCGAATGTGTGTCGGCCGTGATTGCTTCAACTCCCAGTTCGATTCTTACTCACGAGGTGGAGCTTTTGATCAAGGTAAGTTTGTACAAGACCTTGGAAATGGGACTTTCCCTGACAGAAATCTAATCCCTACACACATCCATAAGAAAGTAAAAGACGCGATAACAAAGTGTCTCGAAGTTGATCCCGACAACAGGTTTGAAACAGCCCTTGAGATTATCAATGCGATATCTGATGTGGACGAGAATTACCTCGATTGGGAGTATGAGCAAGATGAGCATATACGAAAATGGTCTAAAAGATCATCATCAGGTGTATTACACTGTCTACAGATAGATACGGATCGCAAGTCTACTGCGTTCAAAATAGGTACGACGGATAAGCGAACTGCAACTGCTAATTACAGTAAAGATTACTTAACTGACGCGGAGCTAAAGCGGTTCTTAAAACAAAGTATCTAACGACTACTTTATGACTAAATAGGAGGTCGCATGAGTAAAAATAAAATAAGTATTAGAGATAGCTTTTGCAGCCGATCTTCTCTTGCTAAGCCAGTTAATTCTAAGCTCAGTTACAAAGAGCGCATAGCTTTAACTGGTAGAAGTAAGCAAGATAAAGGTGTTGATTTTAGCGCGCCAATAAGTCCTTCTGGACATATTCGACTCTAATAACTTGAAAGCCGCAATCGCGGCTTTTTAATGCTTGCAACTCAGTAATCATCATTGAGCATCTCCTTTAAGTCATCTTTTCCTTCTGGATCTTAGCTTCATAGGGCGTCATTTTGTACTCAAAATCAAAGACAACTTTTAGTAGTTTTCGAACACCATAGTTCTTCATTGAACGCGCTATTCCCTTTATCTTCTCAGTATCAGTCTCGAACTTATCAAGATGTTTCATATAATCGATAAAGCACGTCAATAAATATGGTTACTCGCTTAGATATGGCAAGCTCATTTGGGGGTAGAAACTATTAAGTAGACTTTAATTTTCCTTGCAAAACAGTTCTAGATTAATATAGATTACAACTAAGACTTCCTTAGTTTTGGTGTGGTATGGCTTTTCTATTTTCACCTAAATCTCGTGCGTTTAATGATGAGTCGCTTGAAAGTTATTTACTGCGGGTAGTGGCTGAGAACTTTTTTGATTCTTATGAGCAACTCAGTCTAGCGATACGTGAAGAGCTTCATGAGCTTGATTTTGAGGCTCACGGTGCTTTCCCTGTCGATTTAAAACGCCTTAATGTTTACCATGCTAAACACAATAGCCACTTTAGGATGCGAGCGTTAGGTTTACTTGAGTCTTTGCTTGGTTTACCGCAATTTGAACTTCAGAAGTTGGCTTTGTTGAAGTCAGACCGAACTGTTATTGGCTTATCTGCTGTACACAAAAATGGTGTTGATATTCCACTTCGTTTTATTCGTTATAACTCCACTATTGGAGTTGGTGCGATACCTATTTGCCCCCATTGCTTATCTGATGAACCTTACATTCGACAAATATGGCATCTAACCCCCATAAAGGCATGTGCAAAACATAAATGTCAGTTATTGCATGAATGTCCCGAATGTTCTATTCCCATTAACTACATTGAAAATGAGTCTATTAGCCACTGTGTCTGTGGCTTTGATTTTAGGACGGCTACGCATGGGGATTGTAGCCAAAGTGATCTTGATATAGCGACTAAGCTGATGAGTAGCAAAGATGATGCGAACCCTTTGTTTAAATCTGTTTCTGTATCCCATCGTATGGCGTCACTGGTGTGGTATCAGGCTCGTTATGATAAAGATGATGACTTCAATTTAGCTAAATCTGTCGCTTACTTTGAATCATGGCCTGGCAATATCATTGAAGAGTTAAACCAGCTTACTCATGGTGCAGAGAATAAGTTGATCGATTTGTTTAATCGAACTCCAGTTCGGTTTATTTATGGCGAGTTAATCAGTTCATTACCCAGTATTTACCGTGGAGATCAAGAGACTCATTTTATTCGAGTCGCTATTTTAGATTATTTGAGCCGATTAGTTGCTGCGCATCCTAAATCGAAAAAGCCTAATGTTGCCGATATGCTGGTGAGTATTAGTGAAGCTGCTGTGATTTTGGGAACAACCCATGAACAAATTTATCGTTTGTTTCAGGACGGGGTATTAAGCAGCTCGTTTAGACATAAAATGAAGTATCGAATCGATCCTCAAGCGGCTATTTTTTATTTAAGGCAGGTTGTTGAATATAAAAATAGCTTTGGTTCAACAGACCAAAGGATGTATGTATCAGCATGGTAATTAAGCATTTAAGTGAGTTATTACAAATTAAAGAGCTTGATGAGCGGACTGAAGCTATAAGGCGTGACTTTAGCTCATTTACTGATGGCATCGATGTGACAGGATGTGAGAAAGAAGCGCTGATTATTCTAGTAAATTTAACCTTTCCTAAAAAAATAGTGAAAGACGTACTGGATAAAAAGCGTGCCAAAGCAACGTTAAAAGATGAATACCACCTTAATGAATGCATTAAGCAAGTTGAGTGGTTTCATACTCATAATTTAAAATATCCCGATATCCGTGTGAGTAAACAGCGGTTAATTGCTAAACCGATAGAATCCCAACGACAAGTGCTAAGCAGTGCAGACTGTAGACCTAGCTTGGGCTGGGCTAACAATAGCGCTAAAATCAATCTCGCTAAATTACTTGTCTGTTATTTTTACTGGCAAGGCCGATTAACCTGTCTTGCTAATATCCTTTGTAATGCTATGCCGAAAGAGTGGCTACGGGCATTTAAAGTGCTGGGTGTTTCAGCTAAGTCACTAAAAGTGATGAGCGCTCAAGTTCAACAAAGACTACCGCAGAGTGAGCTACCTTCTTATGTTGATATGTATTCAACTCAAGTGTTGATGCCATATCACGATAGTTATACTTCTATCACACCTGTTGTTAGTAATGGATTGCAGTTAGAGCTTCAACAAGCGGCCTCTCGGCGAGAAGGGCGTTATACGCATTTAAACTTTACTCGACCGGCAGCTGTTAGTGAATTAGTGGCGGGTCTAGGTGGCAAGGTAAGGTGTTTACATTATCCACCGCAAATATCAGACAATAAATCAAATCTTCATGAGTCTATGCTGACTAAATTAGAGCATGGTCAGAGCTTATTCGATCAATACGCCTTACTTAGAAATGAATTTCCCAATGCATTAGACAAGCTAGTTAATAATTACTCAGAACTTGCAGTCAAACAGGGAAGGCAAGCAAAAGTAGCCAGTTTAAAGCAAGTTAGACAGTCACTGAGCACATGGGTTGCACCGCTAATTGAGGGGCGTAAAGCGGTAGAAGAAAACGATGTTGATATTAAAGCTGGTTTGTTGAATCAAGGTAGTATCGAGTGGCAACTTTTAAATAGCCCATATTCAGATTGGGTAAGTCTTTTACCACTGTTGTTTAGTCATTTGAATTTACTGTTATCAAATTCGAATAAAACCAGAAAATATGCATATCATCCAGATTTGATGAAGCCCTTAAAAAATCAATTACTCTGGATTTTAAAGCAATTATCCAGAGGTCCTACTGAAGTCGTTGATGCTAAAAAATTGCAACGATACTTGCACCTTAAAAATATAAGCGTTTATGACGCTCAGTTGTTATCAAATCCTTATTGCTTTGGCTTGCCATCACTTACCGCTGTTTGGGGGATGATGCATAACTATCAACGCAAGTTAAATGCAATGTTAGGCACCACGATACGACTTACTTCTTTTGCATGGTTCATTCGTGAGTTTGATTATGTAAAAGGCACCCAATTACCTGAATTTACAATGCAAGGGCGCAAAGATAGTGAATTTCGTCGGCCTGGTATTATAGATAAGAGAAATGGTGACTTAGTTTTTGACCTTGTCATTCATATTGATGGTTATGAAGATGATTTAGCGAAACTGGATAACAGTACTACTAAATTGAAGGCTTGTTTTCCTTCTCGCTTTGCCGGAGGAACAATGCATGGCCCCTCAGTTAATGCAGATTATGAATGGTGTAAGTTATATGAAAATGAAGATTTACTGTATTCAATCCTAAGTCGCTTTCCTGCCTATGGTAAGTGGGTTATGCCAACAAAACACTCTATTAATAGTGTTAGAGAATTAACAGCACTATTAGAAAACAATGCTTCACTTTGTTCTGTTATGGCTGGCTACATGTTACTTGAAAAACCTAAAGCAAGAGCGGGGTCAATCGCTCCATTACATAGTTATGGCGAACCTGTAATTGGACTTGCATCATGCGACTCTGCTATTGATATAAGGTTACAAGGCAAATCTAATTTTTACAGGCGAGCTTTTTGGATGCTAGATACTAAAGAGCAATTCTTGTTAATGAAAAGAATCTGAGGACATTTTGATGGAGTTGAGTAATTTTTTAAAATATGAGCGTTCACTACATCCAGGTAAAGCCGTATTTTTTTACAAAACACCTGAGTCAGAGTTTATACCTCTCGAGGCTGATGTTACCCGTATTCGTGGCCAAAAAGCCGGTTTTACAGAAGGTTTTAATATCAGTTTTGAAGCTAAAAATTTGGCCCCGCAAGATCTTGCTCATTGCAATCCCATAACCATTGAAGAATGTTATGTTCCCCCAAATGTTGAACATATTTATTGTCGCTTTTCATTACGTGTCCAGGCGAACTCTTTAACCCCAAATGCATGTAATAACAATGATGTCATGGTGCTTTTAAGGTTATTGTCTAAACAGTTTAATATTTGTGGAGGGTATAAAGAGCTTGCTACACGATACTGTAAAAATCTGATGCTTGGCACATGGTTATGGCGAAATCAAAATTCTGGTGATACCCATATCTTGATTAAAACGAGTCTTGGTAATACTTATCAAGTGGCAAATACTCGCCAACTAGCCTGGGAAAGTCGTTGGAACGACGATGACTTGAATACTCTGGAGCAATTAAGCATTGAACTCTCAAATGCTTTGACTGATCCGATGATATATTGGAGCGCTGATATTACCGCTAAAATTAGTACGTCTTTTTGCCAAGAAATCTTTCCTAGCCAAGTATTTAATATGAAAGCAGACAAAGTAGATGTGACAAAAAACTTCTCAAAAGTTAAATGTTTGGATGGACGGTACGCTGTTAGTTTTAACTCAGTAAAAATTGGAGCAGCGTTACAGTTAATTGACGATTGGTGGGGCGATTCTAAACGATTGAGAGTGCATGAGTACGGTGCAGACAAAGAGAATAATATCGCTAGAAGAATGCCCAATACAACATTAAATTTTTATTCAATATTTATTAATGCAGAGCGCTATCTAGAAGAATTAAATCAGCTTGATGCAAATGATAATCAGGCCATAAACCCTGATATTTATTACCTATTTGCTGTGTTGATTAAGGGCGGTATGTTTCAGAAAAAAGCAGAGGTAAAAAAAGGTGAGTAACGCACAGCGATATTTTTTCACGATTCGTTTTTTACCTAAAGAAGCCAATCTTGAGTTACTTACTGGCCGGTGTATTTCTGTTCTACATGGTTATGTAAGTAGGCATGACATAGCAAGTTTAGGCGTGAGTTTTCCGGCTTGGTCTGAAACATCAATTGGTAATGCCGTTGCGTTTGTTCACAGTGATACATCAATATTAAATGAGCTTAAACAACAGTCCTACTTTCAAGACATGCAAGATTGTGGTTATTTTAAAGTGAGTGAGGTTGAAACTGTTCCTGTTGACTGTCCTGAAGTTAGATTTAAGCGAAACCAAGCAATCGCTAAGATGTTTGTTGGCGAAGCAAGGCGACGATTAAAACGTTTGGAAAAACGGGCAATAGCGAGAGGTGAGGCTTTTGAACCTAGTAAAAATACTGAGCCAAGAGATATTGATGTTTTTCATCGAATTGCAATGAATAGTCAAAGTACAAAACAAGATTATATTCTACACATTCAGAAGGTTGCGGGTGAAAAACAATATGCGCCATTATTTAATAGTTATGGTTTTGCCACCAATAAGTTACTTAATGGGACCGTACCTGATTTATCATTTTTAACAGATAACGTTTAACCCTTTATTTTTAAATTATTTTTACTATATGATTTTTATGTATTAAGCGACAATTACGGTGGCCGGTCTAGCGACAATTATCTTGGCCGGTTGATCTGATAAGGTTCGGTACAGCAGAACGGAGGAGTTCACTGTGCCGGGAACACGAATCACTGATCAGCAGGTCA
>NZ_JBOZPS010000012.1:0-133469 GCF_050849305.1 Shewanella sp. MF05960
CCCTCCTTTCCCCCGTAGGGCGTATGCGGTATTAGCAGTCGTTTCCAACTGTTATCCCCCTCGACTGGGCAGATCCCTAGGCATTACTCACCCGTCCGCCGCTCGTCAGCAAAGTAAGCAAGCTTACCCTCTGTTACCGCTCGACTTGCATGTGTTAGGCCTGCCGCCAGCGTTCAATCTGAGCCATGATCAAACTCTTCAATTAAAGTTTTTTGAGACAAAGTCTCGGCTCAATGAATTCTGATTTCATTTTATAAACTCGGAAGAATCTATAAAACGTTTGTACATATTACTATGAACACTCATCATCGCATTGAGTTTAAATTTTTTGATTGCCTACATTCCGAAGAACAAGAAGACAATTTCGAATAACTCAATACCTGTGAATGTCCACACAGATTTCTTGTTTAGATTGTTAAAGAGCGTACTAATACCAAAAGAATCAATCTTTCGCTTAGTGGCCGTTGACGCTAGGTCGTTGGCTTGGGCTGCGTATTCTACGCTTTCCCGTCTCGGCGTCAAGTGTTTTTTCAAACTTTCTTTTCGCCTTGAACTCAGTGTTTTGAAGCACTTCATTCAACCTAACCCGGTGACCGCTTTCGCTGTCTGCCGTGTCAGTGGATGCGCATTATAGGCACCATGAGATTTAGTGCAACCCCTTTTTTGGCTATTTTATTGAAAAAGGGTTTAAGCGAACACTAATCAAACAAAAGCGTGTATATCCGGTTAAAAAGCCAACATAACAGCCAGTATTCTTATCTAGATATGCTTTTCTTGTTGTTGTATTGCCTAGGTTTCGCTGATGAAAGGTTTGCGGTTTAATTATTGATGCGCCGTTAATATGCACCTTTGATTAACTGCGGGCTTCGCTCAGTACAACTAACTCTGCCTCCATTGCGCGGTTATTTGTATAAGCATGAGTGAGGTTTGCTCCAATTGGCATCATGTTTATACACTCTCAATAGTACAAAGCTGTTTATCGCGATGAGTAAAAAGCTATTTTAAGCGGGATTAACGATAATACTGCGAGAGGATGGTAAAACGTTTGAGACCCTAGGGTTTGTGACAGGCGATGAATAGCGCTTTTTGTTAAGCGCTATTCATCGTCAAGATAAAACAACGTTACTGTTATGGGTAAGTGGCTATTCAGCTTTACCTTTAGTCGATGTTGATTCATTGTTGTTGACGTCGCCTTCGTCTACAGTGTCTCGTAACTGCTCATCTTTATTACTGCTTGCGATTGTGTCACCAAGAACGTGTTCTACTTTTAACTTTTTAATGGTTTTAATCGTAATAAATGGCCCTGACAGTGCGTATAGATAAAAGCTTAAACACAAGATAATTGCAGGTTCGACTGATATCACGACAAAAATGCCCACCAGCAATAGCATTACAATAAAATTAACTTTACCACGCCAGTCTACTTCTTTGAATGAATGATACCTAAAGTTACTCACCATCAATAACCCGGCGAATGCTGTGATGAAAGCGGCGATATAGCTAATATCGGTTGGATCGACTTCATATTTACTGCCGCTCCAGATACTTCCTGCAATTAATGCTGCAGCAGCTGGACTTGCAAGCCCTTGGAAATAGCGTTTATCAGCGACACCCACTTGAGTGTTAAAACGAGCTAATCTTAATGCTGCACATGCACAATAGATAAATGCAGCGAGCCAACCTATTTTACCTAAATCTTGCAAAGCCCAGTTATACACGAGTATCGCAGGAGCCATACCAAAAGACACCATATCTGCCATGCTGTCGTATTCTGCACCGAAATCACTTTGTGTATTGGTGAGTCTTGCAACTCTTCCGTCGAGTCCATCACAGATCATTGCAATAAAGATTGCTATTGCTGCTAATTCAAAGTGACTATTCATGGAAGCTATCACCGCATAGAAGCCAGAAAACAGGCCTGCAGTGGTAAATAAGTTAGGTAATAAGTAAATACCTTTATTTTTTGCTGTTTGATTTGATGAATTTTGCATACACTTTAAACAATATCTTTTAGATGTTGGATTTATATTCAAGATAGCATATTTTGAATCAATCAAGCATAGCGTCAATTTAGCCTTGGGAACTCACATGGGAATTTTTCGTTTAGTTACTAGTTTAGCCGTACTCGCGTTTAGCTGTTCTTTGTACTCCGCCACTATATATACCTGGGTAGATAAAGCAGGCGTAGTACATTACAGCCAACAACCGCCAAAAGATGTCGATGCCAAGAAAATTTTCACTGAAGATATGGAACCGGCAAAAATAGGGACAAGTACACCTCAGAGAAAAACGGAACAAAAGCCTGAGGAGTCTGAACTAGCCAAGTCTGCAAAAATCATTAATGAAAAAGACAAACAACAAGCTAATGATATTTGTGAGAGTGCTAAGCACAGCTTAAATGTACTAAAAACGCACACAGATTTAAGCCAACAAAACAAAGAAACCGGTGACACTTCAAAGTTAACCGAAGAGCAAAGACAAGCAGCGATAGCTGAAAACACAGAACGAGTTAAATTGTTTTGTAAGTAACCTAAAATGTTGAACGTTAGAAAATCAAAAGGGAGCGCAAGCTCCCTTTTTGTTTTTACTTTTGTTGCATTTGATATTAGTGATTATTGCTCAAACACTAACTGACCATTAACCACATCAACGTTAATCATCTTACCTGGCAACAATTGACCCCGAAGTAATTTTTGCGCTAATGGGTTTTCGACTTCCTGCTGCAATGCACGTTTTAATGGACGCGCACCATAAACAGGATCAAAGCCCGCTTCAGCAATGAATGACAGTGCGGCATCGGTTAATTGGATATCAAACTCTTTTTCCACTAAACGTTTGCGCAGTAGTTCAAGTTGAATACTGGCAATATGCTTAATATTGTCTGCATCTAATGGATGGAACACCACAGATTCATCGACACGGTTTAAAAACTCAGGACGGAAGTTTTGCATTACCACTTCCATTACGCTCTGCTTCATTTCATCATAAGTGGCTCGACCAAAGCTTTCTTGAATTCTGTCGGAGCCTAAGTTAGATGTCATGATGATAACGGTGTTTTTAAAATCAACCGTACGACCCTGTCCATCCGTTAATCGTCCGTCATCTAACACTTGAAGCAGGATGTTAAACACATCTGGATGTGCTTTTTCAACTTCATCAAGCAAAATAACCGAATAAGGTTTACGACGAACAGCTTCTGTTAAATACCCGCCCTCTTCATAACCAACATATCCGGGAGGTGCACCCACTAGGCGTGACACGGTATGTTTTTCCATGAATTCAGACATGTCGATGCGCACCAATGCTGATTCAGTATCAAACAAAAACTTAGCTAACGATTTACATAACTCGGTTTTACCGACCCCGGTTGGACCGAGGAATAAAAATGAACCTATTGGACGTTGTGGATCTGCAAGCCCAGCACGACTTCGACGAATTGCATTAGACACTGCATCGACAGCTTCATTTTGGCCGATAACACGTTCATGCAATGCGTCTTCCATGTGCAATAATTTTTCTCGCTCGCCTTCAAGCATTTTTGATACCGGAATACCGGTTGCTTTTGAGAGCACTTCAGCAATTTCAACGTCAGTGACTTTATTACGCAGTAAAGTCATGTCTTGCATTTCAGCTTGTGAGGCTAAATCAAGCTGCTTTTCAAGCTCAGGGATCCGTCCATATTGCAATTCAGACATACGAGTTAAATCACCTGCACGTCGAGCAACTTCCAGATCCATTCGAGCCTGTTCAAGATCGGCTTTAATATGTTGAGTTCCTGCTAATGCCGCTTTTTCGGTATGCCAGATCTCATTCATCTCAGCAGCATTGATTTCGACTTCTTTCAACTCATGTTGTAAAAAATCTAGACGCTTGCGGCTGGCTTCATCAGACTCTTTACTGAGTGCTTGCTCTTCCAATTTAAGTTGAATCGCACGGCGTTCTAATCGGTCAAGCGCTTCGGGCTTAGAATCTATCTGCATTCTAATACTTGAAGCCGCTTCATCAATTAAGTCGATTGCTTTGTCGGGCAATTTTCTATCAGAAATATAACGATGTGACATCGTCGCTGCAGCAACAATGGCAGGATCGGTAATTTCCACATGATGATGCAATTCATAACGCTCTTTTAATCCACGTAAAATGGCAATCGTGTCTTCAACGCTAGGCTCATCGACAATCACTTTTTGAAAACGACGCTCTAGTGCGGCATCTTTCTCAATATATTGGCGGTATTCATCGAGTGTGGTTGCGCCGACACAATGTAAATCGCCACGTGCTAAGGCAGGTTTTAACATATTGCCCGCATCCATTGCGCCCTCGCCTTTACCGGCGCCGACCATAGTATGCAGTTCATCAATAAAGAGGATGACTTGACCTTCTTCTTGAGACAATTCATTTAATACCGCTTTTAAGCGCTCTTCGAACTCACCGCGATATTTAGCTCCCGCAATTAACGAGCCCATGTCTAATGATAAAACACGTTTGTTTTTAATCCCTTCAGGGACTTCGCCATTCACAATACGCTGTGCTAATCCTTCAACTATCGCGGTTTTACCAACACCAGGCTCACCAATTAACACCGGATTATTTTTCGTGCGGCGTTGCAGAACTTGAATTGTGCGGCGAATCTCTTCGTCACGGCCAATCACAGGATCTAACTTTCCTTGCTCGGCTCGCTCGGTTAAATCAACGGTAAACTTTTTCAACGCTTGGCGTTGATCTTCTGCGTTAGGATCATCCACTTTTTGGCCGCCGCGCATGTCTTCAATGGTTTTTTCCATTAATTCTTTGCTCGCACCAGAATCTTTTAGCGCTTTTGACAGCGCATCGTTTCCTTCTAATGCCGCTAACACAAATAGCTCTGATGAAATGTATTTGTCTTTACGTTTTTGCGCCAGCTTGTCGCACAAGTTAAGTAAGCGGATTAATCCTTGAGATAATTGAACATCTCCGCCTGTGCCATCTACCTGAGGAAAACGTTCTAATTCTTGAGTAACGGCAGAACGAAGCGCGCTAACGCGGATCCCTGCTTGCGTTAACAGTGGATGAATTGAGCCAGAATCTTGATTTAATAGCGCCATCATTAAGTGAATGGGTTCGATAAATTGGTGATCGCGCCCCAAAGCTAATGACTGGGCATCAGAAATGGCAATTTGAAACTTATTAGTCATACGATCGAGTCTCATATAACCTCCTAGGATCTGATACTTATTGAGTGGGAAATTAATTCAGAAATGAATAATCTGTTAACTTAAAGATGGGGGCAATTAATGTGATTTCAAGCTTAAAACTTAATCTAGATCAATAAATCGTTTGTTTTTTAAACTTAAACGCATTGTTAAGATTTTAGCCAAATAAACGAAGCCATACGGCCGGTTTGTTGATCACGACGATACGAAAAATAGTTAGGGTCGTTAAAAGTACACACATTAGCATTGAATACTTGCGACACACCCATTTGCGATAAACGTAGCGTTGCAAGACCAGCCAAATCAGCAAGGTACTTATTATGGTGAAGCATAAAGTATTGCGAAGCTTGAGGGTGTTTTTGCATAAAAGCATCACGCACTTCCGCGCCTACTTCAAAAGCATCTGGTCCAATTGCTGGGCCAAGATAAGCGATTAATTCCGCCCGGGGGGAATTAAATAAAGCAACCGTTTGCTCAATGACACCAGCGAAAAGGCCGCGCCACCCAGCATGCACAGCTGCAACTTCAGTACCTTGTTTATTGCATAACAACACAGGTAAACAATCTGCTGTCATGACGACACAAACATCACCCACTTTATTACTGTAACTTGCATCTGCTTTGATCGGTGAAAGACTTGTCGAATCGATTAACGATTCATTTCGTGCTCGATGCGGCATATTCACCACATCAACACCATGTACTTGGTCAAGCCACAACGGCTCGGTCGGTAACGCTAGTTGTTGGCATAACGCAGCACGGTTAGCTAAAACATGTTGATGATTATCACCAACATGCAACCCTAAATTTAAACTGTCGAATGGCGGTAAACTATAACCGCCATGTCGATCAGTCATCGCAATTGCGACATTATCGGGTAAGGACCAATCGTGCTTAAGCACTATAAATACTCGATAGGATTTAACAGAGTATCTTCACGCAATGCTTTTGTTAGCTCAACCATGTCATCAGGGATCGGCGCATGCCAAGTCATGATTTCACAGGTAAATGGATGAGCCAGTTCTAAACGTACTGCATGCAACGCCTGGCGGTTAAAGTTTTTGAGTAGATCAAAAAACTCCGGGCTGGCATTTTTAGGGGGTCTTGGACGACCGCCGTATACTGGGTCGCCAACTAAAACATGACCAATATGTGCCATGTGCACACGAATTTGATGAGTACGACCGGTTTCAAGACGCAAACGTAAACGAGTATGAGCACGGAATTTTTCAGCAACACGGTAATGTGTCACCGAAGGACGACCACCATGAATTACCGCCATTTGTGTCCGTCTTGTCGCATGACGTTCAATGGGCTCATCTACCGTGCCACCCGCCGTCATCGTGCCAAGAACCACTGCCTCATATTCACGTACGATATCGCGCGCTTGCAATGCTGCAACCAAATGAGTTTGTGCTTCAACCGTTTTAGCCACAACCATCAAACCTGTTGTGTCTTTGTCTAAACGATGGACAATACCGGCTCTTGGTACATGTTCAATATCGGGGCAATGATGCAATAACGCATTCATTAATGTGCCGTCGGCATTACCCGCACCAGGGTGAACAACTAAACCCGCTTGCTTATTTACAACAAGAATATGATCGTCTTCATAAATAATATTTAAGTCGATATCTTGCGCCTTAGCACGCACTTCTTCTTCAAGTGTGGCTGCAACTTCTATCAACTGAGACTCGAAAACCTTTTCCCGTGGCTTGTCGACTGTGATACCGTCAACAGTAATTGCACCAGATAGGATCCATTCCTTGATGCGTGTGCGCGAGTAGTCAGGGAACAAACCAGCTAATGCTTGGTCTAATCTCAGACCGGTTTGTGTTGCTGTTATCTCGCTTTTTAGATTAATCTCTTGTGTCATAGGAACCGTACCCCAGTTTAGGGGTCCAAAGTGAATGTGCTATCTGTTACAATCGGATGTTTTCTATTTTACCGTGAAATGGAAAAATTCTTAACAACAACTTAAAAAGAATTGAATTCAAGTATGTATAAATTTGCCCAAGGTGCCGCCCTAGTATTACTTTCACTGGCTTTAACAGCCTGTAGTAGCAGTCCAGAAGAAGATGAATTTGCAAAAAAAGCATCTCCTGATCAGCTCTATACTCAAGCAAGAACATCAATGGAATTAGGGAATTACTCTAAAGCCGTGCGTTCGCTTGAAGCGTTAGATTCTCGTTATCCGTTTGGCCCGCACAAAACTCAAGTTCAATTAGACTTGATTTATGCGTATTACAAAATGGACGACGCTGCCTCAGGAATTGCTAACATTGATCGCTTTTTACGCCTCAATCCAACGCATCCCAATATTGATTACGTGCATTATATGCGTGGTTTGACCAATATGCAGGCAGATAATTATTTATTTCACGATTTAATGAATATCGATCGTACCGATCGCGACCCTAAAAATGCTCAAGATGCATTTAAAGATTTTGATCGCTTGATTAAATCTTACCCAAACAGTAAGTATGCGGCCGATGCACAGCATCGCATGCAGTTTCTGAAAAACCGTTTAGCGCAGTATTCTATTCAGGTCGCGGAGTATTATATCAAAATGAACGCATGGAGTGCAGCTGCAGTGCGTGCGCAAAACGTAATGGAAAAATTCCCTGGTACACCCGCAACAGAGCGTGCATTAGAAATTATGTCTGAAGCATATGGTGAATTAGGCCAAGAGAAGTTACAACAACACATTAAAATGGTGATGAGAACTAACTTCCCAAACAATGAAATGTTAACGAACTAATCGAAGTTAACCTTAACATTGAATACTAAAACGCTCTTAGGAGCGTTTTTTTATGTCTGTAACGACATTGCCTTTGTCATAATCTATTCAGAACATCTCGTAAAACAGTCATTTTTATTCCAATGACGATAAATGCTTCAACAAAATATATTTGAATCGTGGAAAATTTTTTTCGTGATTCATACCACACAATGGATAAATTAACGCCGATACGGGCAAAATACGTTCAAACGAATCAATTTTTAAGATAAATAGTAAAAACCAGTTGACTCAACAGGTCAAAACCCTTTAAATTGCGTCCGTCGCCCGAATAGCTCAGTCGGTAGAGCAGAGGATTGAAAATCCTCGTGTCCCTGGTTCGATTCCGGGTTCGGGCACCATATATACATTGGTGGCTAACGCGACTAATAAAAGATTACAAAAAAGCCTCGCATTGCGAGGCTTTTTTGTTTTTAGCGATTAATGTTATACCAGTACAACCCAATTACATTGGTTCGATATAATCCACCATCAACTGCACTGTCTGGTTACCACGAAACTCATTCACATCAAGCTTATAAACAACCCTTGCCTGCTGGATCGTTGCATCTGGCCAAATGGCTAAATCGATATTAAACGCAATACCATCGAGCATTAAGGTGCCACATGGCGTTTCAAGCAGTAATTTTAAATGCTTCTCACCCACAATACGTTGCTGAACCACTCTGAAAACACCATCAAATAACGGCTCTTCAAATGATTGCCCCCAAGGGCCAGCATTACGTAATACAAATGCTGTATCTAAGCTCATCAGCTCTACAGCTAACTCACCATCAGACAATAGCTCACCGGTTAACTGCTCATAATCTAAAATATCTCGCACGGCATTATCATACGCTTGCTTAAACAGCTCAAATGCATCGGCTTTAAGCGATAAACCTGCCGCCATAGCATGACCACCAAACTTAATGATCATTCCTGGGTGCTGGCTATTGATGCGTTCAAGTAAATCACGCATGTGTAAGCCTTTAATTGAGCGAGCCGACCCTTTAATTTCACCTTCACCAGCATCGGCAAATGCAATCACAGGACGATGGTAGCGGTCTTTAATCCGTGATGCCAAAATACCAATCACACCTTGGTGCCAATCTTCTTGAAATATCGCAATGCCCCACGGTAAATCATCTTCATTAAGCGACACATTCTGTAAACTCTTAAGCGCCTCTTGTTGCATGCCGGTTTCCAGTTCACGGCGCTCTTGGTTTAAACCATCAAGCTCTGCAGCCATTCTTCTGGCTCGCATGATGTCATCACATAATAGCGTTTCCACCCCTAAGGCCATTTCATCTAAGCGCCCTGCAGCATTCAAACGGGGGCCAACAGCAAAGCCAAAGTCAGCTGCCACCATTTTTTCAGGACTGCGTTTGGCCACCTCAAGTAACGCAGTGATCCCCACACGACAACGGCCACTTCTTACCCGCTGTAAACCCGCATTCACCAATATACGGTTATTGGCATCTAGCGACACCACATCAGCAACGGTGCCCAACGCAACTATGTCTAATAGTGTGCCTAAATTGGGCTCAGCAATATGATGTTGTTGATACCAATTGCGTTGTCGTAACTCTGCCCGCAATGCCGACATTAAGTAAAAGGCCACACCGACACCAGCTATAGACTTACTGGCAAACTCACACCCTGGTTGATTAGGATTCACTATCACATCAGCATTAGGCAGTGTTTTACCCGGTAGGTGATGATCGGTTACCACCACCTGCATGCCAAGCAACTTAGCCGCAGCAACACCTTCAATGGATGAAATACCGTTATCCACAGTAATGAGCATATCTGCTGCTTTTGAATAGGCCACAGCAACAATCTCAGGACTTAGGCCGTAACCATAATCAAACCGATTAGGGATTAAATAATCGACTTTTTTAGCGCCCATCATCCTTAACGCCAACATACATACGCTAGTAGATGTTGCACCGTCGGCATCAAAGTCACCGACAATTAATATCGACTTCTCGGCCGCGATGGCATCAGCAATTAACACTGCTGCCTCAGACAAGCCTTTCATGGTTTCAGGACGAAGTAACTTCGTTAACACTAATTCGCAGTCTGCCTCTGTTACACCACGACGAGCATAAAGTTGCTTTAAAAAGGGGGGTAATGCTGAAGGTAAATGCGAATCATCAACCTGAGGACGACGGACTATTTTGTGTGACAAAGAGACAACCTTATTCGAACAATGAGTCAATCAGATCAGTTTTTAATATGATAATTAATAATAAAATCACGGCTTAGCTTGTCTGACTCACTGACATAAATTGAATTAAAATGAATAACAAAAAGGTGAGCCTAAGCTCACCTTTAATTTTACGCGGTTAATAACGGCATGACGATAGAATTAAAGACTTGCTTCAATGGTTCGTAACAAGTCAGCAGGTGATTGATAACCTGGCACCATAGTTCCGTTTTCTAACACCAGCGCAGGAGTACCATTAATACCAAACGACTGGCCTAACTGATACTGCTTTGTAATATCGATATCACAGCTTGCTGCTTTAACATTGCCACCATTTTTGGCTTCTGTCATCGCTTTAAGCGGATCTTTTGCACACCAGACCGCTTGCATTTCATCAGCGTTTGCAGAGGGTACACCCGCACGCGGATAAGCTAAATAACGAACGGTAATCCCTAAATCGTTATACCCTTGCATTTGGTTGTGTAACTTACGGCAATAGCCGCAATCAACGTCTGTAAATACGGTAATAACATGTTTTTCATCTTTGGCTTTGTAGACCAACATGTCTTTTTCAAATGGTTTAAGCATTTCTAAACGCGGACCGGCTAATGCAGCCTCGGTTAAGTTTTTCATGCCCTGCTCTAAGTCGTACAAGTTTCCATGAAATAGCTTAGTGCCATCTTTAGTCACATAAAGCACGCCACGGTCGGTCAACACTTGATAAAGACCGTCGACAGGAGAAGATTGGATCAGCGAAACATTCACACCCAAGGTGTCGGTCAGTTTCTGCTTTAAAGCAGATTCGTTTGGTACATCAGTTGCGGGTGCAGCAGACACAATAGGTGCAATAACAATACTGACAGCGAGGGCAAATGCTTTGGTTAACTTCATGATAATTCCTAAATTACACGGGTTCAAAATGTATAGACCCGACTTCGTAAGCAAAACTTACAGATTTAATTAAATGAACGCAACAAATACTCAAAATCTTAAATGTAAGGATTTGAAACCTCACAAGGACAGCTAACCACGGGGATGATGCTGACTATGCAGTTGCTGCAATCGCACTTTAGCCACGTGAGTATAAATTTGCGTCGTTGATAAATCACTGTGACCGAGCAGTAACTGTACCACACGTAAGTCGGCACCATGATTCAATAGATGAGTAGCAAATGCATGGCGCAATGTGTGTGGCGACAAATGACACGAAATCCCAGCCCGAGAAGCATAAAGCTTAATACGATGCCAAAAGGTTTGCCGCGTCATCATTTGCCCACGCCGAGATGGAAACACCACATCAGATTGCTTCATATGTAATAATTCGCCCCGAGCAAAACGCATATACTGCTCAACTTCTGCTACCGCTAACTCTCCCAGTGGCACTAAACGCTCTTTGCCCCCTTTTCCAACCACCCTAACTAACCCTTGGCGTAAACTAATTTGCTCCATTGTTAAGCTTACCAATTCGGTTACCCGTAAACCGGTGGCATAGAGCAGTTCTAACATCGCTTTATCACGGCATTCGATTGGGTCGTCACTGTTAGGCTCTGCCAGTAAACTGTCGATTTGAGCTTCTGACAAAGAATCGGGTAATTGACGCGCTAATTTGGGAGATTTGATAAGCGCGGTAGGATCTTCACTGATCAACGCCTTAACCAACAAATAACCGTAAAATCGACGAACACTACTTAACATTCTTGCGGTGCTACTTTTAGCAAAATTTTGTTCAAACCGTGCCGTTAAATAGTCGCGCAACAAGCCTTGGTCGACAGTTAATAAATCAACACCTTGAGCTAACACGAAGCGCTCAACATGTTGTAAGTCAGTTCGGTATGAAGCCAAGGTATTGTCACTTAACCCTTTGGTTGACCAAAGGTCATCTAAAAATTGGTTAATTAACGGATTGGGCTGATATGCAGGTTTAACCAAAATAAAATCTCAAACTGGGTAAAAAAAACGACGTTAGATAAAATATCATAACGTCGTCTTATTGTTTGCCTTTATTCACTTACAGTGTGAACGTTGGCCCATGGCTGTCGCTAAATTTTACGCAGTGGCAGTATTGTTTTTAGGTAAAAATAAACACACTAAAGCTGTTAGTGCTGTAGGTAATAACCACGCCATGCCTTCTTTATGCAATGGCATAAAATCTAGGAAACTCATGTCCATACCGGCAGTTTGTAAGCCGTCAAATATACCAAAAAATAGCGCCACACTTAAAATAACCCGATGCGAAAACGCAGGACGAGCAAAACGCTCCGTTAAAAATGTTACCAATACGAGGGCAATCGCCACCGGGTAGATGGTCATTAATACCGGAATACTGATACTGATTAATTGCACCAAACCAACGTTTGCAACAGTGGCACAAATTGCGCTTAAAACGACGACTAACAGTTTATATGACAAGCTAGGCATGAGTTCATTGAAAAATTCAGAACATGCTGTTACTAAACCTACCGCGGTGGTTAAACAAGCCAAAGTCACCACAATCGACAACATTAACGAGCCGATACTGCCAAAATGATGGGTAACATAGTTTGTTAATATTTGACCGCCGTTATCAGCACCAATCGCAAAATCACCCGCTGAGGCACCAAGATAAAATAGAGATACATAAACAAAAGCCAAACCACCTGCGGCAATAAAAGCGGCTCTGACTAGGTATTTCGTTTGATCCGCCGCGTCGTTAACGCCTTTTTTACGCAGCAAATCAATAATCAACATACCAAACATCAACGATGCCAGGGTATCCATGGTGTTATAACCTTCAATAATCCCTTTGGTGAGTGGGCTATTGATGTATTCGCCAACCGGTTGATTAACTTCAAATCCCGGCAAAATAATCACTGAACTGGCTAAACTGACTAATAACAAAATCAAAATAGGTGTCAGCACCTTACCGACATTATCCAGTAACTTACCTGGAAATAACGACAAGACCATCACGATAGAGAAGAACACTAAGGTGTAGATAAGTTGGGCGATATTAAACTCTTTACCACCTAACATCATGAGTGCATCAGGATTGGAGATAAATGGTCTGGCACCAATTTCAAATGCAACCAAACCCGTACGCGGGGCAGCAAATGCAGGGCCAATAATGATGTAAATCGCAATGGCTAATGTTGTGGCGGCAAAGGTTGGCAATAACGCCATCACTTTACCGTTGGCTTTTGCTACGGCAATCAAACCAATCAGTGGCATACCCACCGCGGTAATCAAAAAACCGAGCATGGCAAACGACATATTCTCGCCTGCTAGCATTCCTGCGAAGGGAGGAAAAATTAAGTTACCTGCGCCTAAAAAAAACGCAAAGGTCATAAACCCTAACCCTAGCGTATCGGTAAAACTCATCTTGGTTGTTTGCACTACTCGCCTCTTTTTATTGTTATGTTTTTTAACAAACCTAATTGATTATGCGTTAATTAGCTACTCCCGAGCGGAATGCCACTCAGATTTGTAAAGTTAAAAATACACTTTTAAATAGTAAAATCTGCTTTAACAATGACCAAAAACGAGCACTAAGCCCAGTTATAGAAGCCACATCCTTGTCAAAATGGCTTAACTTAGACTTTTTACTCAATTTTATTGGTATTAAGTGGCCAAACTAATATCAAACATCGCTAGACCACACAAGCTTTGGCCGCTGAAATAATAAAAATAACCGTTTTATGCTGAATTTATGTCAACACTTGTGTACATAATAGCCAAGCCATCATATTTACGTCATTTTTGTATAACATAATTCCAACGCTTAATTGTGGTAGATCATTTAACCGACGACATCACAATCCAAAGCGATTATGATCTCAGTTAACGATTTCATTAACCAATCCATTACAGCTTACCTATGTCTTTTACGTTTAAACAATTCCATATCGATGATGAACAATGTGGTATGGCAGTCAGTACTGACGCCGTTATTCTTGGCGCGTGGGCAGAACTCACCCAATCTCAGTATATTCTTGATATTGGTGCTGGCAGTGGCTTACTCAGTTTAATGGCAGCCCAGCGTAGCCCTGAGAAAACTCACATTACTGCAGTCGAGTTAGACACCGCGGCAGCTAACGCCTGTAAACATAATATTGAACAAAGTCCTTGGCCGCAGAAAGTCCAATTATTTCATGGTGCAATTCAAGACTACCAACAACAATTTGATAAAAGTATCACGCCTTTATTCGATCATATCATTTGTAATCCGCCCTATTTTGAACAAGGCACACAAGCCAAAAATAGCGCCCGTGCCGATGCAAGGCATACCAATACCTTGTCTTTTGCAGAGTTACAAAAAGCAATCAGTCAGTTGCTTGCGCCTCAAGGCAATGCCAGTATTATTTTACCGCAACAAAGTTTAGCGAGTTTTATTCAGCAGCTCGATGGCCATGGTTTGTTTGTCGCAAAGCACCTTGAGATAATCAGTGCAGAAGGCAAATCGCCAAATCGTTCGATTTTGGTGATACAACATGCCTTAACAACAGAGCGACAAACATCCGAAAACACAAGCAAAACACAATATCTACAAATGGCGATACGTAATAAACAATCGGGATACAGCCAAACGATGATAGATTTATGCCGCCCATTCTACTTAAAGCTTTAGCCTGTTGATTAGGTCAGTTATAATACTCAACTATTTTTCAGCGAGACCAGCGCATGCAATTTGAAGATTTCCAGCTCGACCCTAGCTTATTAGAGTCACTCAGGGCCATGGGACATAACACCCCTACCACTATTCAACAGCAAACCATTCCATTGGCCATGGATCAGCGGGATATTTTAGCGCGTGCGCCAACCGGTACCGGTAAAACAGCCAGTTTTTTACTGCCAGCGTTACAACACCTTATCGACTTCCCTCGCCGCTTTGAAGGCCAGGCGCGTATTTTGGTATTAACACCAACACGCGAATTAGCCAGTCAAATTCACCGTTATGCGAGCCATTTAGCGACGGGGCTTGATCTTAATATTGTGATTATTACGGGTGGGGTGCCGTACGGCCCACAAGAAGAAGCGCTTGAAGATAACGTTGATTTATTAATCGCCACGCCTGGTCGATTAATGGAATATCTAGACAAAGATAAGTTTGATGCGACTGAAGTTGAAATTTTAATCATCGACGAAGCAGACCGCATGCTAGATATGGGATTCTCATCAGTAGTGCAAACCATTGCGATTGAAGCCCAAGGCCGTAAGCAGAACATGTTATTTTCTGCAACCTTAGAAGGTAATGGTGTTAATCGATTTGCGCGTGAATTGTTAAACGACCCTGTCGTTGTCGATGTTGAATCACCACGCAGCGAAAAAGCTAAAGTGCACCAGTGGATTCACCTTGCTGATGATAATGCACACAAATTTGCTTTGCTTTGCCACATTTTGCGCCAAGAAAACGTTACCCGCACCATTGTATTCGTTAAAACTCGAGAAATGGTCGCCAGCCTAGAAGGCTTATTGCTTAAAGCCAATATCCCTTGTGCTTTTATGCGTGGCGACATGGAACAGAAAAAACGTTTCCAAGCGTTAGGTAAGTTTTCAAAAGGCGAAGTGAATGTGTTGCTTGCAACCGACGTTGCCGCCCGAGGCATTGATGTTGACGACATTACCCATGTTATCAACTACGATATGCCGCGTTCAGCCGATGCATATGTACACCGTATTGGCCGTACAGCACGTGCTGGCGCAAAAGGAACGGCGATTTCTTTAGTTGAAGCACATGACATGCGTATTGTGTCTAAAATTGAGCGTTACATTGAACTGCCACTTAAACGCCGTGTGATTGAAGAGCTTCGCCCAAAGCATAAAGAAGCTAAAGTGCCTGGTAAGAAAAAAGCCAACGCTAAAGATGCAAAAGTGAAGTCTAAGAAGTTTAAGAAAAAGTAATTTTTCACACTGAACTCACCAAAAAAAGCGAATTATTAAGTAATTCGCTTTTTTTATACTCTAAGCAAGATATACCACAGTTAACTAGACGCAATACGGCAAAAAAATGTCAATAATTGTCAAATTGTGCACAAAAAATACCCAACCAAAGAAGTGCGCATAACCCCATGATTATTAATATATAACATTATATAAAGCCGCTTAACCAAACAGTAACCCCTTCCAAAAAGTCACTTTAGGCAACCTAAACGCCAAAATCGGTAAAAAACCAAACTTTGAAACATTTTATTTACATCAAACTATTTAGATAAACCTGAGACTCTGTTAATTTAGGTGTAATAAGTAATAAAAATGAATCTGAATGAACAGGTTAGCCAACGTAGTTAACTGTCTTCGGCATTATTTCAGCATGGATAAGCAATAGAAATGATAAAAATCATACTAAGAAGATTGTCACCGCTCTTTATTATCGCAGTGTTTGCTGTCGCAGCCTGGTTATTAATTAATACTAAAGAAGCGCCAGAACAAAAAGACACTCCCATCACGGTACCGATTATCGACGTGCAAACCGTCACGCCACAAACCTTATCGCTTAACTTACCTTCCTATGGCGTCGTAAACCCTAAATATAAAACTCAATTGGTCACCGAGGTTCAAGGTCGTCTGCTGAGTGTTTCAGCCAATTTTGTTGCTGGTGGCGTTGTCAAAAAGGGCGAGCAACTGGCCATTATAGAGCCATCTGATTATGAAGCTGACCTCATTCAAGCAGAAGCGTCTGTCGCGCAAGCAACGGCTGCGCTAAACGAGGAAAAAGCACGTGGTGAAGTCGCTAAAGTCGAATTTAAAGATTTTGGCAATGGGCTACCACCCGAGCTTGGATTGCGTATTCCGCAGTTGAAAAAAGAACAAGCAAACGTCAAATATGCACAAGCGGCATTAGCGCGCGCCCAGCGTAACTTAGAACGTACAGTGATCCGCGCACCGTTTGACGGCATCATCAAAGCACGCAATGTCGACTTAGGCCAATACGTCACCTTAGGCACTAATCTAGGTGAGCTATACGACACCAGCATTGCTGAAATTAGGTTGCCACTCACAAACGAAGACCTCGCTTATTTGGAATCTGTCGACAATCCAGAAACCGCCGTCACTCTCACTGCGTTACTGGCAGGTAAACAAGTGACCTGGGAAGGCAATATTGTTCGCAGCGAAAACGTCATTGATGAGCAAACCCGTATGGTATACCTCGTTGCCGAAATACATGACCCTTATCTACGTAACAACAAAACACCCGGTCAATTACCGCTTAAATACGGCAGCTTTGTGAATGCCATCATCACCGGAAAATCGGTTGATGATGTAGTAAAGCTACCACGCCATGTGATTCGTAATGGCCAAGCCGCTGTGGTGAACAAAGACAATATTATCGATATGCGCCAAGTGAATATTATCCGCTCAGATGTTGATAGCCTGTACATTAAAGGCAGCTTTACCGCCGGAGAGCGAGTATCTACCACCAGCATTAACAGCCTTAATGCCGGCCAAAGCGTAAAAGTGCTTGGTGAAGAATCAGCAAAGCCCGTAGCTGAGACTGAAACTGCTACAACGGCAGGTGAATAATCATGGATACCAATAAAGGAATTATTGCCTGGTTTGCCCGCAATAGTGTGGCGGCTAATTTATTGATGGCCGCGTTACTCATAGGCGGTTTATTCAGTGCTGTAATTATTAACAAAGAAGTGTTTCCAACGTTTGAGCTTAATCTCATCAATATCAATGTGGCCTACCCTGGTGCTGCGCCACAAGAAATTGAAGAAGGGATTAACATAAAAATCGAAGAGGCGATTCAAGACATTAGTGGCATTAAAAAGGTCACATCCGTCGCCAGTGACAGTGTTGGTTCGGTGACCATTGAAGTGGAGGATGGTTACGATGTGCAACAAGTGCTTGATGAAGCGAAACTTCGGGTCGATGCAATTGCCACCTTCCCCGACAACATTGAAAAACCCAATATTTACCAAATAAAGCCTGAAAACAATGTTATTTGGGTGTCGGTCTATGGCGACATGACGCTGCATGACATGAAAGAAATGGCCAAAGCAATCCGTGATGACATTACGGATTTACCCGCTGTAACCCGCGCTAAAGTGACGGGTGTACGTGACTACGAAATCGGCATTGAACTGTCAGAAGACAAACTGCGCGAGTACGGCATCACTTTTACGCAAGTGGCTTTAGCGGTTCAAAACTCGTCTATTGATTTACCCGGTGGTTCTATTCGCGCTCAAGATGGCGATATTTTGTTGCGCACTAAAGGCCAAGCCTATACCGCAGATGACTTTGCCCAAATAGTAGTAGAAACACGCGCAGACGGTAGCCGTATTATGCTGCCACAAGTTGCGACGATAAATGACGACTTCGAAGAGCGTTTAGAATACACCCGCTTTAACGGCAAACCTGCCGCGGTGATTGAAATCACCAGTATTGACGATCAAAATGCATTAGATATTTCGTCACAAGTCAAAGCGTATGTGGCAGAACGTAAAAAAACCTTACCCAGCAATATTGAGCTTGATACCTGGGGAGATTTAACCCACTACTTGCAAGGCCGTTTAAACATGATGCTGTCGAACATGTTTTATGGTGCCTTGTTGGTGTTCATTATTTTGGCGTTATTCTTAGATCTCAAACTGGCCTTTTGGGTCATGATGGGATTGCCAGTGTGCTTTTTAGGCACCCTGTTATTAATGCCACTTGAACCATTTAATATGTCGATTAATATGCTGACATTGTTTGCCTTTATTCTGGTATTGGGGATAGTTGTCGACGATGCCATTGTCATCGGCGAAAGTGCCTACACCGAGTTAGAGGAAAACGGCCACTCGTTGGATAATGTCGTAAAAGGGGTGCAAAAAGTAGCCATGCCAGCCACGTTTGGGGTATTGACCACCATTGCAGCTTTTATCCCAATGATCATGGTGTCAGGCCCCATGGGCATCATTTGGAAATCCATCGGTATGGTGGTGATTTTGTGTCTAGCTTTTTCATTAGTTGAATCAAAACTGATTTTACCGGCGCATTTAGCCAATATGAAAATTAACAAACGTAAAGCCCCCACAAATGTGTTCTCACGCGTTAAATTTGCCATCAACGAATGGCTACAACATTTTATTCATCACACTTATCGCCACTTTTTAGAGCGCTGCATTGGCCGCCGTTATAGTGTGGTTGCCGTGTTTATTGGCGTACTTATTATATCGATAGCCCTTGTACAAAGCGGTAAGGTTCGTTGGGTATTTTTCCCAGATATTCCATCGGACTTCATTCAAGTACAGCTTGAAATGGAAGAAGGCAGCTCAGAGCAAAACACCCTAAAAGTGCTGCAACAAGTTGAAGATGCGTTATACAAAATGAACGCAAAACTTGAAGATGAATACGGCTACGCCATGGTGAAACACAGCTATATCGAGCTTAGCTCGCGCAGCAGTGCCTTTGTGTTTACAGAGCTCACAAAAGCTGAAGATCGCGACGTTGATGGCGTTGCCATAGCAGAAGAATGGCGTAAACAGCTACCTGAGTTATTGTCGATTAAAAAGTTGAACATCAACGCCAGCACCAACGATGCCGGCGGTGATTTATCATTCCGATTAACATCAAGTGATTTAGACCAGTTATCAGAAGCAGCCAAAGTGCTAAAAGCCAAACTCGCCACCTATGAAGGCGTGTACGACATTACCGATAACTTCTCTTCAGGCTCGCATGAAATACGCTTAAACATCCGCCCAGAAGCTGAAGCTCAAGGGCTGACGCTGTCAGACTTAGCACGCCAGGTACGTTACGGTTTTTATGGCTATGAAGCTCAACGTATTTTGCGTAATAAAGAAGAAGTGAAAGTCATGGTGCGCTACCCATTGGAGCAACGTCGTACCGTGGGCGATCTTGAAAACATGTTGATACGCACCCCGTCAGGTGCTGCGGTACCGTTTTCAACCGTAGCCGAGATTGAGTTAGGAGAATCATACGCGTCAATTACACGTGTTGATGGTCGCCGCGCTATCACCATTACGGCTAATGTAAATAAAAACAACGTTGAACCTTCAAAAGTGGTCGCTGAAATTCAGGAAGATTTTTTACCTGAACTCACCGCTCGCTTTCCTAAAGTGGCTTCGGCATTAGATGGCGGCAGCCTGGATGAGCAAAATGCCATGTTGGGCTTAGCACAAGGCTTTTTCTTTGCCATGTTTACCATTTATGCCCTAATGGCCATTCCGCTTAAGTCGTATACCCAACCATTAATCATTATGTCGGTAATTCCGTTTGGTATGATTGGTGCTTTATTTGGCCACTATATGCTTGGATTATCCATGAGTGTATTGAGCTTGTGTGGCATCGTGGCACTGGCAGGGGTCGTGGTAAACGACTCGTTAATTTTAGTCGATTTTGTTAACCGCGCACGAGAAGAAGGTAAGTCGTTATTGCAATCGGCTATCGACTCAGGTTGTTATCGCTTTAGGGCGATTATTTTAACCTCGCTGACCACGTTTGTTGGCTTAGTACCAATTATTATGGAAAAGAGCTTACAGGCTAAAATTGTTATCCCTATGGCAACCTCACTGGCGTTTGGTATTTTATTCTCGACATTAGTGACGTTAATATTAGTGCCAATTTTGTACATCATTCTTGATGACATAAAACGCACATGGCGACGCTTTTTTAATTGGTGGTGGCAACCTAAAGCGCCTACTGAACCACTTGGCCTTGATGAGCAACCTTAAGCACCGCCCGCAGTTAAGTTAAGTTAAGTTAATAGAGCCTACGCCAAGCTTAGGCTACAAAAAAGAGCGAATGTCATCACATTCGCTCTTTTTATTTCAATATTTTATTTCGACTGATTGCCATAAGTGCGAGCTAAGCAACAAAGCACCGGCATACAGTTAGCTACAATAATACGATGTTATTCTTGTCATGTTAACCATTATGACCACCACAACCCCCACCTTAGTTTATGATATCGGCAACAACCGTTATCTTAATATCACCGCCAGATGTACCTTAAGATGCCAGTTCTGCCCTAAACACAATGGATCTAAACAAATTCATGAATATGATTTGTCATTAAGTAAACGGATCACTGCAGACGATATTATTCCATTGCTTGGGGATGTAAAAAAAGTTGATGAATATGTGTTTTGTGGTTTTGGTGAGCCTACGCTGAACCTAGAGTGTTTATTGCAGGTAGCTCATGCCATTAAGGCGCAAGGCGGCCGCGTGAGATTAAACACCGACGGGTTAGGTAATCACTTTCATCGACGTAATATTTTGCCAGAACTGAGCCAATGCGTTGACAGTTTATCGATTTCACTCAATGCCGATACCCCACAAAGCTATGAGCAACATTGTCAGCCAAAGCTTGCGGGTTCTTATCAAGCATTGCTTGAATTTATTCAACAAGCTCCGCAGTTTATTCCAGAAGTTCAAGTGAGTGCTATTAACGGTCTAGCGAATGTAGACATAACACGTTGCCGCGCCATTGCTGAACAAAATGGCGCTATATTTAAGCAACGAGAATTAGATAAACTGGGTTAACTCTGGATAAATAATTATCCACATCTAGGCGTTTTGCCTGCGCGAGCTTCATGCTAGTATTGCCATTCAGTGAATGCTAAAAAAGTGGCGCAATGTTTAAACGTACAGCAGTGAGTTCTCCTAACTCGTTATTAATCTCATCACAAGCAGCACGTTGGTCTCAACAACATATTCTGTCTCTGTTAAGTCAATTACTTATACTGTTAATTACAGTGTTTATTGCCACCCATATGGTCGTTAATCTTGGCGAACGTCGCTTGCAAGAAGACTGGGCAGATCAGCGCTACAGCGAATTACAAACTGTCGCATCACTGGCATCAGACAAAGCCGCATTTTTGCAGTTTAGAACCCAAACATTTGCCAAAGCAGAATTACTGCGCCAATACCTGCAAAACCCCTCCAAAACTCAGCAACAAAAAGTCACTGAAAGCTGGGACTCTTTGACACAAAATATTCCAGAGTTATTGGGCCTAGCCTTGTTTTCTCCAGAAGGTAAATTACGCTTCTCAACCACTGACAGTTTCGACAATATGCAAATCCCTGCAGCATTACTGGGCTCGGGACGTAATATGGGCGGCAGCGACATTTATACATCGCCAATGTCGTTCACACCAATTGACGGCATACTTGAGCCTTACTTCTATCAATTGTCGTGGATAGAAAATCCCGATCAAAGTATTAAAGGCTACTTAGTTACCTACAACTCAATCACCAAGTTGCTTGAGTCTATTAAGCCGGCCTTTTTTAATCATAATTCGCCATTATTGTTGCTCGACACTCAAGGCTTTTTATACGCAGGCGCTAACCAACCAGAGCCACTCACTAATATGCCCGATAATTTAGGCTCAAGTTTAAAACAAACTTACCCTGACTTATGGAAAGACATGGCCATGAATAACTTTGGCCAGTTCTATAGTACAAATGCGACTTTTGTTTATTTGAAGGTAGAGCTGACCAGCCAATATGAAACCAAAAGAGAGTATTTTTTACTGTCTTATATTCGCCACGATGATATTGCAGCACGCTACCTTGAGTGGCGAATGGTGATCCTTATTGCTGGGGTACTCATCGCATTATTGGCATCGGCATTAATCGTATTACGCCACTTATTCGTACTTGAACGACGCGCTAAACACAACAGTTTGCAACTCAGCCATGGCCTATTTAACAGCGAATTAAGCTGCTTGATTATTAATGATAACGGCCGCATAGGCAGTGCCAACCCTAAAGCATCAAAAGCACTCGGCTTATCGATTGAAACCCTAATCGATCGCAGCTTTCAACGAGTATTAAACCTCGATGATGAGCGCGTTAAACAAATCAAAGAAGCTTTAGCACATCACCAACAGTGGCGCGGCGAAATCAGCATACAAAATACCAATAGCAGCACCTTGCAAACCCACATACGCAGTGAAGTATGCCCACACAGTAAAGAACAGTATTGGTTGGTCACATTTGACGACATCACCATTCTTTACGATAGTCAGCGCCAAGCTTACTTATATCAATTACTCAGTGATAGTGCCGTCGCAACCGCGTTAACGGATGCCAATGGCAAACTGATAAAGTGCAACAGCAAGTTTGATCATTTAATGTCGTTAAATGGGGAAACCAATATTGCCATCACTGAGCTATTGGGTAATGAACTTAACAATCAATGGCAAAATATTTGTGCGCAAATCAGCTTACAAGGCGAATGGACAGCGCAAATCATGCCTTTTACTAAAAGTCGCTACAGCCAATGCTTAAAAACCACTTTAGCGGGTCAGTTAGCTTATGACGGAGATATTGAGTACCTGATTTGTACGTTCGAAGAAACGGTACCAACTGTCGAGGTTAATAACAGCAGCAACGTATTTGGTCATCGCAGCGCAATTGTGTTACGACTTAATGAGCTTGAAAATCACTTTAATAATCTCAGTGAGCAAACTAAAGTGGAGTCGAGCTTAATGGTGATGGAGATTAACCCAGAAGGTATTTTCAGCCATATGGGTAATATGAGCCAATTAGAAAAGCGCCAAAAAGACATTGAGTTACAACTCTTAATTGAGCTGCCATTAAACTATCAAATATCGCAATGGCAGCTAGGTAAATTAGTCATTTTATTGCCCGACACGGATGCGACTAGTGCCTATCAATATGCGCTAAATGTTATGCAATGCTTAACTGAAAATAACCTTTGTGAAGGCATCAACATGGGAATTGCAGGTTACGTATCACCACAAACGCTAGAGCAATATTTGGCTAATGCTGAAATTGCACTTAAGCGTGCTAAACAGTCAGTTGATCAAAATATCTGCCAAGCATTTACCCGCCCAGCTCATACTGACCATCTTAACTAACGGTTAGCTCAATGAATGTTTAGTAGAATAACGACAACCCTGATTCAAGCTGTACTTGGATCAGGGTTGTTTTATTTAAGGCTCTACTTGATGATGGTCCACAACTTGAGTGTCTTCATTTAAACTGCTTTCTGACTCCAACGTAAAGGGTTGAACGTTATCAGGCAGCTTGCTTTCGGTAATTTCGACAATACTTGAACGATTCATCGTGACTTTAAAACGCGCATATTCAGGCTGTTGTTTGCCATCGCGTAACACCGCAACCAGATTTACCTGGTAACGACGCTCAACAGATTCATTACTGATATTACCGTCGGACTCTTTATAAATTTTAGCTTTACCACGCTCTAAATGACGCGCAAATGGCACTAAGCTGAAGTTCACTTGCTCCTGGATTTGCGAATACCCCGCCTCAAACGGTTTATTGGCCACTTTTGTGGCAATACGATAATGCAACACGGTCGAGTCGACTTTGTTTTGGCTATGACGTTGTTTCATAATCTCAGACACAGTGTCGGGGATGTCTTGCGAACGCATAAACTCAAGCCAGACTAGCTGTTTTGCGACAATAGCCTGAGTGGTGGTATCACGTAAAATGCGGCTCCAACGCGGGCGTCCTCGCTGTATAAAGCGCCACATCGCATTACGAAAGTCTTCTTTAAAGATTTCCCTGAAACCGTAAATAACCGCAAGCGTAAGTAATAATGTTAACGTTAGGCCATTAAAAAAGCCTTGAGCTTTAATAATTAACGCCGAAACGACTAACATCACTAACCCGGTGGCAAGACCTGTGACAAACTTTTTCAGCCCCACGCCCAGAGGTTTTAGCTCTTCTTTTAATACTACACCTTGTTGGATCAAGCGGCGCAGCAGCAGCATTTTATTCGAAATCCGATTAGCATCTAGCTGAGTTTGCATCGAATTGTATTTGCACACCATTTCACGGTAATGATTTTCACTGCGGCATAAATTCAATACTTTCTCTTTCACGTCGCTAAAATCTGAGCTGCGCGGCGAATACGCTAACGTTTTAAGTAATTGTTGCTCACAAAACCATGAAAGATAATTATCGGCATGTTCAAAATACGATTTCCATTTTGGATCGCTAGGTTCATTTCGACGAAACTTTTTAAGGAGCTGGATCACGACATCGCACAGCTCATCGAGTGCCATATAAAATTCACTGGCATCACTTTTTTGCCGTAGTTCTTTGCCGTCGGTTTCAATGGCGACCGCAAATTGATAAGCAAATAGATTAAGGTATAAACGAAATTCCTCTAAGGTGCGCTTATTTAAACTGATAAAACGCGATTGAACTAACGGCAGGTGCAAGCCTTTTGAATAATAGGAGCGACGCCCAAGAATACCACTGTGATAGTATTCCTCTTCGTCTAGTGTGTGTGAGCCAATCCCCATCTCATTAGGCAAATAAAAGTACAAATCAAAGGTACGCTGATCCCCTGGTGCCATTTGATGACTAAATTTGATTGATAATGCTTCTTCTTGTTTTACTTTAACTTTTGCCACAGTTTTTGATTACTTACCGTTTAAATTATTCCCTATGTTATGGATAGTAACCTAATAGATAATTTATTCAATGTTACTGATGTAGATCTGCAGACGCTATCTGACAAGACCATAAACTGTTGCTTGGAATAAACTTCACTGTGGCGCGAGAATGCTCATTATCGATATTGAGTATTTGTACCTTAAGCGGTAAAGACTCAAAAAGCTGTAATCTATCCCTTGATAATGAAAGCTCATTGATGAGATAGGGATGCAAGATACTCTCGTCTTGCAATTGTCGTGCTTTTATCTGTAACGTTAATTGATAACTTAGCGAACTTAAATCAACCTCATTCACCTCGCCTGTTAATACGGCAAATTCGGCCACCGTAGTGTTAGAACCTAGTTGATAATGCAATGAAACTTGTTGATGTTCAATGTCAAAGTTCAGCGTTAAATCAGTAGGCATAGCATCCGATTTAAGGGGTTGAACATTAGATAAATATCCATCAGCATGGCAGGTCAAGCGCCATAGATGATGTGGGGTTACCCATTTTTCAAGTGCACTGGCGCCGCTCAACACGAGTAACAAAATACTCAATATCAACGTCAACTTACCGCGTTTTGATTGTACAAAACGACGCGTTTTTCTGCGCCATCGTCGCGTGCGCACTGATAACCTAACCACAAATATGCACCTCATGAAGCCATTGCTGGGTAATAAATGGCAAGTGCATATTTTCTACCCTAACTTTCACATTTTTAAAGCGTCTTATCGGCTCATTAGATTGGGTTAGCATGAAACTCACATAGTGACGATCAGCAGAAATAGCCGCACTAATCGAATCCCATCGCACATCGTGACATAAACGCAATTGTGTGGATAAACACTCGCCATGCAAAATAGCATCTTGCGGGTGTTTCCCATCAAATACCGACAACTGAACTACTTTGCCATTAGGCGTTACAACCTGTCGCAGCACATCGGCTTTGGCAAGCAAGGGGGGAGTAATATGTGACCAGAGAAAAAACAGTAACGCTAACAGTGCGCCAATAATGACGCCATATTGGCCCAACGATAACAAGCGATTTGGTAAATCGAAAATTCTGGGATGTTTAACGTGAGTCATGGGGTATAAAATCACCCCTTGTTCTGGAATATATTCGATTAAGTCATTGTGACTGTTACACAAATAATCGATGGTATGGTAAATGATACTAACGAGCTCAGTGTGGCTGAGTTGATGGGCAATTTCACCTGAAATCACCACTGCTTCTAGCATACTCAAAGGCACAACTTGGCCCCGATGCTGAACTAATTGAGTTAATACCCAATATTCATTATCGTTTAATTGCCACTGAGTCGAATTTGTTTGATCAACCAACAAACGTCGCTCATTATCAAACCAACAACATCCTATTTGCATCGTCCTTTCTCAGCGTCGCTACTGATAAAAAAAGTATACTCCTAAAGCAATAGACTTATGGGCAAATGGGCCTAAATCAGTAGATAAAAGTCCGGTTCCGTGAACCTAGACTCGAATATGATTGTTTTTTGAGCCAGATATCATTGCATGATTACAAATATAGCGAACGCTAATACGCTGAGTTTTTTCGCTAAAAATAAACCATAAAAAAAGCTGGCTAAGCCAGCTTTTTAAGCGTTAACACATTGCATTAAAATGCGTAAAGCAATGTCATGTTGGTTTCAGTGTCTGTGCTTTCTTTGCCATCAAGTGGGTCACTGTTGTAACGCACAATCACTGCAAATTTCATCGCTAATGCACCTACGATGTTTGCCGTGAGTGAGGATTCAGAACGGGCATCTAATTTTTCACCCCAGTCGGCAACAAACTTCTGTTGAAACTTAGACGATTCGCCAAGCTTAGTTTGAAAGTCAACCACGGCGTGAAGAACCACGCTGTCATCACTATCATAACCTTCTGAAACAGCGAGCTCATCATCAAGCTGCTGATAAATATAACCAGGACCCGCTTCTGCTTTTAATGACATTCTTTCGGTGTCAATAAAACGATAACCGTAACCCGCTGAGGTTGTAGAGGTAAAGTCGTAACCGGTGAAAGGGTCTACTTCGTAGTTAGTGTTAGCAAACAAGTAGCTAAGGTCATCAATTTGATAGTCGCCCTGTACACCAAAGAAGTAGCGTTTAGCCGTAACTTCGTCAGTGTCTTCTTTGTATAAACCTTCGGCGACATATTGGTTTTCCCAATTACCTAATTCTTGCTTTAAGGCTAAACGCGCTTTAAAAGAAGAGGTATCGGTGTTACCCGTGGTTAACGTAGCGCCCAATTCAGCTTCGCCTGCAAGAGTCGCATCGCCTTCAACAAACTCACTTCCAGCATGTGCTGCAAATGGCATGGCCAGTGTAATAGCTGCAGTTAGTAGCAGTTTCTTCATGTCATTACGTCCTTTAATTACGATTTACAAAAACGTTTGGATGGCTATCTTGTCCAAATTTGTTCGCATATTAACACTTTAACCACTGGATTGAAAAAATAGTGACCAAAATCAATATTAACTTGCTTACATGAACCCAAGATTTGATCCTAAAAAATGAATACGAATCATGAGTACGAAACGATCTGCTTAACTCAATAATATTTAAAACGAGGTAAGCATATTTAGGCTATTAAGCTTTTTGTTTGCCAACGTCCGCTGCGCCAGCGCCACAACATCGCCAACCCTCTCACCCATTCATCTAACGCTAAAGCAGCCCAAATGCCTAACAAACCAAACTCATAATGAATGCCGAGCAAATATGCGCCAGGTACAGCAATGCACCACATCGAAAATAAGCCCATAAAGAACGGGAACTTAGCATCTCCGCTCGCTCGTAATGCATTAATCACAATAAGATTAAATGTTCGCCCAGGTTCCATCACCAACGTGAGTATAAATAATTGGCCAACAAGCAAAGCGATGTCAGCTTCATCGGTAAATAAGCTCACAAGATTTGGGCCCCATATCGCCACAAATAATGCCACTATCGTGGTAACAATTAAGCCTAACTTTAATGCGCGATACATTTGGTGTTCTGCGGCTTTAAGCTTTTTCGCACCCACCATATGACCAATAATGATTTCGTTACCGATACCAATCGATAATCCAAACAGCAAAATGAACATACAGATCTGAAAATATAACGACTGTGCTGCCAACGCTTTATCACCCATTAACCCCACAAATGAGGTGACCACCATAAATTGCAGCATCCATGACACGTTTTCACCCGCTGCGGGCAAGCCAATATGGAACACTTTTTTGAGCATCTTTGTTTCTGGGCGCAATATGCTTGGAATATGTAACGTAATGCCGGTATAGCGCACAAACAGCACCGCCATAATAGTCATGCCTACAAGTCGACCTGCAACCGTACTAATCGCCACTCCAGCAACACCCATTTGCGGTAGGCCAAACCAGCCGTAAAGCAGTAATAAATTACCCACAAAAGTAATCACATTCATCGACAACGTAACCCACATGGCTTGTTGAGTAAATCCATGGGCACGCATGCCTGCGGCTAAACACATTGCCATGGCTTCGGGAATAAGACACAAGCCAACAATTTGCAGGTACAACTCTCCATCTGCCATTAATTCTGCGGGCAGGTTCATTAAATTCAACATCATAGTGGAGCCGGTTAAAATACCCACGGCAGCAACCAATCCCACTAAAAAGTTAAAGCCAATAGATGAGTACACCACCGCGCTGGCAGAGGCCTTATTTTGTGACCCTAAATATTGGGTAATCACCACACTCGCACCAATACTGACGAAACTAAATAACGTAATCGCCAGTTCAAACACCATATTACCGACCGATAAAGCGGCTACACCTTGGTATGACACATGGCTGATCATAAACGTGTTAATTGCTGCGGTTAAAAAATGCAGCGCAAAATCCACAAGTAGTGGCCAAGTCAATGAAAATAATGATAAAGGCTTGTCTGAATTTGAATGCATTAGGTATTCTACTGTGAAATTGAAATTGCGTTCTAGATAGGGTTATATCAATAAAACATGACATTTTGAGGGCGTAAATCATGCGTGATGATGTTTAAAAAAACAACATTTTTCGTAATTTATTTACAAAAAAATGGCCCACTGAATTCAGTGGGCCATTTAATAACAACATGCGCTAATTTGGTTTACATGATTTTTGGATCAAGTTCACCAGATTGATACGCTTTATACATAGCTTGTAAAGACTTAGGCTTAATTTTAGACGCCATACCCGCACAGCCAAACGCTTCGTAACGAGTAGTACAAATGTCTGCCATTGCTTCCATCGATGCTTTTAAGAATTTACGTGGATCAAATTCAGCAGGATGTTCAGCTAAGAACTTACGGATAGCACCTGTTGACGCTAAGCGTAAATCAGTATCGATATTCACTTTACGCACACCGTGCTTGATACCTTCGACGATTTCTTCTAATGGTACGCCATAAGTTTCTGGAATTTCACCACCGTATTGGTTAATGATCTGCAACCACTCTTGCGGTACCGATGAAGAACCGTGCATAACCAAATGAGTGTTTGGAATACGTGCGTGAATTTCTTTAATACGGTCAATACGCAGCACATCACCGGTAGGCTTACGGCTAAACTTGTAAGCACCATGGCTAGTACCAATTGCAATCGCTAATGCATCTACATGAGTGTCTGCAACAAAACGTGCCGCTTCTTCTGGTGTTGTAAGCATTTGATCCATGCTTAAAATACCTGATGCGCCAACGCCATCTTCTTCGCCTGCCTGGCCAGTTTCTAAACTGCCTAAACAACCGATTTCACCTTCAACAGACACACCACACGCATGTGCAAATGCAACCGTACGACGAGTCACATCAACGTTATAGTCATATGACGCAGGTGTTTTACCATCCGCCATTAACGAGCCATCCATCATTACTGATGACATGCCTAACTGAATTGAACGCTGACAAATGTCAGGATCAGTGCCGTGGTCTTGATGGATACAAACCGGAATATCAGGGTACTGCTCAAGAGCAGCAGCCATAAGATATTTTAAAAACTGTGGGCGAGCATATTTACGCGCACCAGCAGATGCTTGCACAATGACAGGGCTGTCTGTTGCTTCAGCCGCTTGCATAATGGCACGCATTTGTTCAAGGTTGTTTACGTTAAATGCAGGGACGCCATAACCATGCTCAGCAGCATGATCAAGCAGTTGTCGTAGAGAGATAAGAGCCATTTTGTTCTCCATTAATAGGGTGATTACTCACCTAGGTCGCTATCGTTTGGACGGATTTTTAACTCTGCCACCATCGACATCCTGTCGATGATGACAAAGCATTTTTTTATAATAATTATTATTAGGTATTACAACACAAATGCTGAATACGTGAACTTAAGCGCCACGTTTTTCAAGCATTGCTACAGCAGGTAATTCTTTGCCTTCTAAAAACTCAAGGAAAGCACCACCACCAGTAGAGATGTAAGACACTTTGTCAGCAATATTATATTTATCTACGGCTGCGAGCGTGTCGCCACCGCCGGCAATAGAAAATGCTTTCGAATTGGCAATTGCTTGCGCAATGCGTTTAGTGCCTTCACCAAATTGATCAAACTCGAATACGCCCACAGGGCCATTCCAGACTATCGTACCGGCTTGTTCAATTATTTTTGCCAGTGCTTCTGCGCTATCAGGACCAATATCAAAAATCATATCGCCATCAGTGACATCAGCGACTGATTTAAGTGTAGCCGAGGCCGTTGGGCTAAACTCACTGGCCACAACCACATCTGTTGGTACCGGAATATCACCACCACGGCTTCTAGCATTTGCCACAAGACGCTTAGCTTCTTCAACCAAGTCTGCCTCATATAATGACTTACCGACTTTATAACCTGCAGCAGCAATAAAGGTATTAGCAATACCGCCACCCACAACAAGCTGGTCAACTTTGGTCGACAGGCTTTCAAGTACCGTTAACTTAGTTGATACTTTTGAGCCACCCACAATGGCTACCATTGGGCGAGCAGGATTATCAAGCGCTTTGCCTAATGCATCTAATTCTTGTGACAATAGTGGGCCAGCACAAGCAACAGGAGCATAAACACCTACACCGTGGGTAGATGCTTGAGCGCGGTGAGCGGTACCAAAGGCATCCATGACATAAACATCACATAAAGCCGCCATTTTTTTAGACAGGGCTTCATCGTTTTTGCCTTCGCCTACGTTAAAACGAACGTTTTCAAAAACAACAACTTCGCCAACATTCACATCAACGCCATCAAGATAATCACTCACTAAGCGCACTGGGCAATCAAGCGCTTTAGCTAAGTAATCGACTACCGGCTGCATTGAATATTCTGCATTAAACTCACCTTCAGTTGGGCGACCTAAATGCGACATCACCATTACGGCGGCGCCTTTTTTCAGTGCGAGTTGAATGGTTGGTAATGATGCTCGTAAACGCGCATCACTGGTCACAACGCCATCACTGACAGGTACGTTTAAATCTTCACGAATAAGCACACGCTTATTTTGCAGATCTAAATCTGTCATATTAATAATTGCCATAATTAGCATTTCCTTTTTAAGTTAAAAACAAATCTTGTATTGAGTTAGATGACGACTAGGTTTACAAATCCTAATGCTCATCTCTCAAGTAACCGGCTTAGCGCCCATTACTAAAATATTTAACCTTATTGGTCGGGTTGCTTTGCTTGGATCATCGCTAAGCTCGTATCGAGCATGCGGTTCGCAAAGCCCCACTCGTTATCGCACCATAAAAGTAATTTGACTAAATGTCCGGCGCTTACACGTGTTTGGGTACCATCAACAATACTTGAGCGTGGATCGTGGTTAAAGTCGCACGACACCAACGGCTCGTCAGTATAACCTAAAATACCATTAAAACTGCCGTTTGACGCACGTTGCAGCACACTGTTAATTTGCTCAATATTGACTTTTTTCTCTAACGTGACTGACAGGTCGATCGCGGTCACATTGATGGTTGGCACTCGAACAGATATGGCCTCAAACTTATCTTTCATGTGCGGCAAAATACGCTCAATGCCTCGCGCTAATTTTGTGTCTACCGGAATAATAGATTGGCCCGCTGCGCGCGTTCGACGTAAATCATCATGATAGGCGTCAATCACTTGTTGGTCGTTCATTGCTGAGTGAATGGTAGTAATGGCGCCACTTTTGACTTCAAAATGCCTGTCTAACACATCAATAACCGGCACAATACAATTGGTTGTACATGACGCATTAGAAATAATGGTGTGCTCAGGGCGCAATAAATCATGATTAACACCGTATACGATGGTGCCATCAACATCGGCTGACGATGGGTGACTAATCAACACTTGTTTGGCGCCGGCATGAATATGCGCTTCGCACGCTTGGCGTTCAATTAAACTGCCTGTCGCTTCATACACAATATCGATATCGAGATCGCTCCAAGGCAATAAATTGGCATCTGCTTGATTGAGTAATTGAATGCTGTCATCGCCAATCAGTAACTTATCGCCATCGAGTTTAACTGCATACTGAAAACGACCATGAGTGGTGTCATATTGAGTGAGATGACAAATAGCCTCAGGCTTGGCGAGCTCATTAATGGCCACTATCTGAATTTGCTGACGTTTTCCAGACTCGTACAATGCACGAAGAATTGAGCGGCCAATCCGGCCATAACCATTAATTGCAACTCGAATCATTTAGGGTCCAGAGTAATTAATCAACGCACAAATGGGGTTACGCATAAGTAACAATCCACTAAGCGATTGATTTATTTTATCAAATTACGTGAAATTGCAGGCATAAAAAAACGACCTACAATTGCATTGCAGGTCGTCATTATACAGATTAAACACTTAATAGATAAGTGTTTAATGGCACGCTATTATCCTAAAGACTGGACAGTTTTTACTACATTATCAACAGTGAAGCCGAAATGCTTAAGTAAGTCACCGCCTGGCGCTGATTCACCAAAGGTGGTCATGCCCACTACGCCGCCGTCAAAACCAATGTACTTGTACCAAAAATCAGCATGCGCAGCTTCAATTGCTACACGCTTAGTGACTGCTTTTGGTAGCACTGATTCTTTATATGCTGCATCTTGCTTATCAAATTCAGTGGTTGATGGCATAGAAACCACACGCACTTTTTGACCTAGCTTAGTTAACTCTGCAGCAGAATCCATGGCTAATTGCACTTCACTGCCGGTCGCAATCAAAATCACATCAGCAGTGCCTTTACAATCAGACAGTACATAAGCCCCTTTAGCCACGTTAGCTAATTGCTCAGCGGTACGCGCTTGGGCTTTAAGACCCTGACGGCTAAAGATTAATGATGTAGGTGCATCACGACGTTCAATGGCCGCTTTCCAAGATACAGCCGTTTCCGCTGCATCACATGGACGCCATACTGCCATATTAGGCGTTAAACGTAAGTTAGCTAATTGCTCAACCGGTTGGTGAGTAGGGCCATCTTCGCCTTGACCAATAGAGTCATGGGTATAAACGAAAATGTTTTGAATGCCCATTAATGCTGACATACGTACCGCGTTACGTGCGTACTCCATGAACATCATGAAAGTTGCGCCATAGTTAATAAAACCACCATGTAACGACGCGCCGTTCATAATACCGCTCATACCGAATTCACGTACACCATAATAGATGTAGTTACCGGCAGGATCGTCTTGAATACCTTTTGAACCAGACCAAAGCGTTAAGTTTGAACCCGCTAAGTCAGCGCTACCACCAAGTAATTCAGGCAACATAGCACCAAAGAAACCAATGGCATTTTGAGACGCTTTACGGCTAGCAATACCTTCAGCTTTATCTTGGCTTTCTTGGATAAACGCTTGTGCTTTAGCTTCGAAATCTGCAGGTAAATCGCCTTTTAATACACGACGATCATATTCAGCAGCTAATTCTGGGAACGCAGCTTGGTACGCAGCAAACTTATCATTCCATAATGATTCGTTAGCCACACCTTTTTGCTTAGCATCCCAACCAGCATACACGTCAGACGGAATATCAAACGGCGCATGTGGCCAGTTTAAGAATTCACGTGCGGCTGCAATTTCAGCATCACCTAGTGGCGCGCCGTGACAGTCATGGCTGCCAGACTTATTTGGCGAACCAAAACCAATAATGGTTTTACAGCAAATCATAGATGGCTTATCTGTTACAGACTTAGCTTCTTCAATTGCGGCACGGATAGCATCAGGATTATGACCATCAACACCCGCAATAACATGCCAGCCGTAAGCTTCAAAACGCTTAGGGGTATCGTCAGTAAACCAACCTTCAACATGACCATCGATAGAAATACCGTTGTCATCCCAAAATGCCACTAACTTACCAAGGCCTAATGTACCGGCTAATGAACTGGCTTCGTGAGAAATACCTTCCATTAAACAACCGTCACCTAAGAAACAATAAGTGTAGTGGTCAACAATATCGTGACCAGGACGGTTAAACTGTGCAGCTAGGGTTTTTTCCGCAATCGCCATACCCACAGCGTTACTGATACCAGCACCTAAAGGACCCGTTGTGGTTTCAACACCAGGGGTATAACCATATTCAGGATGACCAGGTGTTTTAGAATGCAACTGACGGAATTGCTTTAGCTCTTCGATAGGCAATTCATAACCAGATAAATGCAGTAAAGAGTAGATAAGCATAGAGCCATGACCGTTTGACAGAACAAAACGATCGCGATCGACCCAGTTAGGATTAGTTGGATTGTGCTTTAGAAAATCATTCCATAGCACTTCGGCGATATCAGCCATCCCCATTGGGGCACCTGGATGACCAGAATTGGCTTTTTGAACCGCATCCATACTTAGGGCGCGAATAGCGTTAGCGAGTACTTTACGAGATGACATGCTCTCTCCTGCTTGTTTGTAAGGTCTAACGGGCAATTGTGAAGCCATATTTTCCCCTACAAGGCGATGTGACGCAAATTAAAATTTCTCTCATTACATTTTTTGTCGCTAATAAAGCACATTTTTGACCACTACAGGTCTCAAAACAGCTCAATTTTATACACCACCTCTCAAAAGTAAAAACCAATCTGAGACATTGATGTTTTGAGTAATTATTTATTGACAGTCAAGCTAAAAAGCAACTCAACATCAGTAAAAAAACATATTACATCTTTAGCTAATACCCAATAACCAACCTTAACATTGTTCAATTAATGATACTAAAGTGATTAAAACAGAACAAAATAAAACTTTAAAAACCTTTTTAATCATAAAGTTAATTAACCTCAAAGCTAAACATCCTCCTTGTAAATAAAAAATATTCATGCACCACTGCACAATTCTCCAGTTAAATTCGTATTAGGGGGTGTTATCGATTTCGATTTCGACTAAAATAGACGTCTAGACGTATATTCAAATGCAACCAACGAGATTCTCCTATTATGGCAAAGCACTTGTTTACCTCTGAGTCGGTCTCAGAAGGTCATCCAGATAAAATCGCCGATCAGATTTCTGATGCGGTATTAGACGCAATCCTTGAGCAAGATCCTAAAGCTCGTGTTGCGTGCGAAACATATGTTAAAACAGGCATGGTATTAGTCGGTGGTGAAGTCACCACTTCTGCTTGGGTCGATATTGAAGAAATTACCCGTAAAACGGTACGCGAAATCGGTTATACCAATTCAGATATGGGTTTTGATGCCGATTCATGTGCAGTTTTAAATGCGATTGGCAAACAGTCTCCAGATATTAACCAAGGTGTTGACCGTTCAGATCCTGCAGAGCAAGGCGCGGGCGACCAAGGGTTAATGTTTGGTTATGCCAGCAATGAAACCGACGTATTAATGCCAGCACCAATTACTTATGCCCACAAATTAGTGAAGCGTCAGTCTGAAGTTCGTAAAGACGGCACCTTGCCTTGGTTACGCCCTGATGCAAAAAGCCAGGTCACTTTTGCATACGACGACGGCAAAATTATTGGTATTGATGCAATCGTACTGTCAACTCAACACCGTGAAGATGTTACCCAAGCTGATTTGATTGAAGCCGTAATGGAAACCATTATTAAGCCAGTATTACCTGCACAGTGGTTAAATAAAGACACTAAATACTTTATTAACCCTACCGGTCGTTTTGTCATTGGTGGTCCTGTTGGCGATTGTGGTTTAACAGGTCGTAAGATCATTGTTGACACCTACGGCGGTATGGCACGTCACGGTGGTGGTGCTTTCTCTGGTAAAGACCCATCAAAAGTAGACCGTAGCGCAGCTTATGCGGCACGTTATGTTGCTAAAAACATTGTTGCTGCCGGTCTTGCTGATCGCTGTGAGCTTCAAGTGTCTTATGCAATTGGTGTTGCAGAACCAACCTCAATCAGTATCGAAACATTCGGTACAGGTAAAGTGTCTGAAGAAGTATTGATTAAGTTAGTACGTCAACACTTTGAATTACGCCCATATGGCTTAACCGCGATGTTAGATTTGGCTCGCCCAATCTACCAACAAACGGCAGCTTATGGACACTTTGGTCGCGATATTTTCCCATGGGAAGCGACAGACAAAGCTGAAGCATTACGTGCTGACGCCGGTTTATAATTAACCGAGCTGTCCAGCCTACACAAAAACCGCCGCATGGCGGTTTTTTGTTAACATTAGAAAAATAAACATTATGATAAACATCCGCTGGGTAGAGACTAACTTACCCACTCAATATGAGCATTGCGCTGCATCGTTGCAGCAAATAAAGCAGTGGTCAGCAATTAAGTTGTTTTATCGCCAACATATGGCTTATGCCAGAGTATCGAGCAAAGAGTCTGTTGCGGTTATTTATCAAGAGGATGTTAAAGCACTCGATACGGCTAATCCGCAAGCGTTGCCACACAATGAGGTAAATTCAACTATCACCTCTGGTCGTGAAGGTTTGGAGTCTCGCGAAATCATTGCTGCTGTAAGAATTAAACATGTTGGTCAATATCAGCTGATCAGCGGCTTATTAGTGGCGCCGCACCTGCGGGGTAAAAAACTAGCGACTCAACTACTTCAATTTATTGCGCCCACATTAATACCGCAAAAGTGCTTCCTTTTTACGGATATCAGCTTGCAGGCGTTATATCAGCAGCAACAACAATTTCAGTGGTTACAACCCGCTCATATAGCTCAAGTTCCTGCAGAGATAATGCAATTGTATCAGCGTTATCACAGTGAAAGCAGGCCGCTTATTATTATGCAGCTACCGTGAAACGGTAAACATGATGAGCATATAGCAGACGTTAGCAGTGATCAAAATGGGCACTTTCAACACACATAAACCCAACTTGTTGCATCGTCATTACAGGGATATTGAGACTCGTTAATGATGTCATATCAATTCGCTCAATCTCAGTAAACAACACAATAGAAGCACAATAGGAGTTCGTTAACCCGCAAAATAACCATGCCTCATGCCAACGCACAAAATACCCCGTCTCCATTGAAGTATTGACAGGCGATATTGACATCTTAGCTTCAACGCATTGATAGGGTTCATTAATCTCAGACAACACAGCAACAACAAGCTTCATGTTATCAAAGGCCGACAGCGTCAGCGCCAAATACGGTTCAAAAAGTGTGTTAAAACGAGTTGTCATCGGTGACCCTCTGCGGCATTGATTTAAGCAGCCGTGACATCACACACGGCCACTGTATGGAACAACCGCTTACTTTTGTGTTTCAGTGATCAGCAATTGATAATCACGCTGCTCAAAACTAAAGCCTTCTAATATCTGCATAGCCGCTTTATTTTGGTGCGCAGCGAGTGAACGAGCATTATCGGCGGCAATATAGGTCACCATAAACGGATAACGGTCTTTTAAAAGCAATTTAAGTTCGTTAACCATCGCCTCAAATATACCATTACCTCGATATGATTTATTAATCCAAACAGGCCCATATTGGCAGGTATTGGTGGTCGATAAAGGACGTCCTTCAAAATCAGCAAATTTAATCCGTTGGATAATATTACGATACAATGGCTGAGAAGAAACAAAGACCCATTTCGCGGCAACAACATAACCGATAATGTCGCCTTGTTGTTCGGCAACCACTATCCAGTGCTGAATAATTAATTGTTTAACTTCGCTAATGGTTAACGAATGAGCATGTAAAATGCCGTTAGGGGTGGTTAGTTCGTCATCAACATGGGCACGTTCTAAGTGCGCGATGGCTTTGGCGTCGGTTAATACAGCTTTACGGACGATGAATGACAATGGTTATTCCTTTGAATTGAAAGAAGAAGGTTGTTTTTGTGCCCACTCGATAACCAGTGCAACAGGTAACGGCGACATAATTAACGTGCCAATCCCAATGAGCAAGGCAATCACTAACATGCCACTCACTTGCTGGCCAAACTCTGTCTGCAGGTATAAATACACACCCACCAGCAACATAGCGATGCCAATAAAGTGTAAAATTTTGAGTAGTTTGATCATATGGTGTACCCGTAAACAGGTTAAATTATGTTAATTAAACCAATAATTAGGTTATTATCCCCCTAAATGCGCTGAACAAATAGTAGAATAATGGCTTTTGTTATTTTAGGAACATTAACAACATGATAAAGCCTATTCTTACTGCCGCCGTTTTACTTTTTGGCCTCAGTGCTTGTCAAAACCCAGCATTACAACTCTCAAGCGATCAACTCATTGGCACATGGCATGTCGAAACTGTTCTCGATACGCCTGCTATTTACCACAGCCCAGCCAATATCGTGTTTGCTCAAGACGGACAACTCACGGGTAACAATAGCTGTAATCAATTTTTTGGCCAATATACTCAACAAGGTAATCTGTTACAGCTCACCACCGCTGGCGCCACGATGAAAGCATGTATCGATTCATTAATGGCGCAAGAAGCCGACTTAATGCAAGCAATATCATTAGTACAGCATGCAGGTTTTTCTAATGGGAAGCTCAATTTACTGGCTAAAAATGGTGATACTTTATTAGTGCTTAGCCGCTTAAATGACTTAGGCGAACCACCAAAAGCACTGTAATCGCCATATCGAGATGATAATTGTTCATATAACCCGCAAGGTGTCAGCATTAAGTTCCACTCTTAATTTGAATTTTTATTCAGAAAATATGATTCTTTCTTGACTTAATAAGTGGATATATTCAAAATGTACAAGTTTTTTGAATAACAACTATAAGATGAAATATCATTATGCCAGCGACAAGAAATCAGGATGAGCTCGTTAAAACTTTTAAAGCGATTCTGAAAGAAGAGCGTTTTGGAAGCCAAAGTGAGATTGTTATTGCGCTTCAAGCCGAAGGATTCGGCAATATTAATCAATCAAAAGTATCTCGTATGCTTAGCAAGTTTGGCGCGGTACGTACACGCAATGCTAAACAAGAAATGGTGTACTGTTTACCAGCAGAGCTAGGTGTACCAACAGCTGGCAGCCCACTAAAAAATCTCGTGCTAGATGTTGATCATAACCAAGCCATGATTGTGGTAAGAACCAGTCCTGGTGCTGCACAATTAATTGCTCGCTTACTCGACTCTATAGGTAAGCCCGAAGGTATTTTAGGCACTATCGCAGGTGATGATACTATTTTCATCTGCCCTGCCAGCATCAAAACAATTGATGACACACTAGAAACCGTTAAATCTCTGTTTAACTACACAGAATAATAAAGCACTTAAACTGAATTTTAATTCTAGCATTAAGCCGAATTAAACAATGTTGAGATTTAAAAAAGCAATGCCTCGGCATTGCTTTTTTATTGCCTAACGGTAAACCCTAAACAGCAGAGAACCGATTATGCGTCGTCAAACTGGGTTAAAAAATCCAGCGAAGGAACAAAGAAAGACGACCCGGTTAAGGCTTTGGTAAACAGCATTAAATGGTCATGATTACCATGAGCATCACCGTGCACCATACTGCGTAACATTTTCTCAAAATGTTCTGGTGTTTTGCACACAGAAATGAACACTAATCCCTGCTCTTTTACCGAACCAAAAGGCATGCTCTGGCGCAAAATCTCTAATGAGTTACCTTGATCATCTTTTAAATTAACCCGCTTTGTATGGCTTGTTAACGGCTTATCTTCAGATTCATATTCAATATCGTCGACCTTAGTACGGCCATAAATATCTTCTTGTTTTTTTAGAGGTAATCTATGCCACTTGCTGAGGTTATGTTTGTATTTTTGTACATGCACATAACTACCTGAAGTGAACTCAGGATCTTCATTACCCACTAATGCGACTTGCTGACGATGACGTCCTTTCGGATTTTCGGTGCCATCGACAAAGCCAGTTAAATCACGGCTGTCCATAAAGCGGAAACCACGTTCTTCATCAACGAGTTCAACCAAGTCTTCAAACATTTGGTTAATCTCATTGGCCACTAAATGCAAAATATCGTAGCGATCACAGCGGATATGCACAAAAATATCATACTCCATTGCAGGTGCGTCACGGTTACCTTCGTTCATCGCCGGAAACGGTTTTAACAATGCAGGGCGTGCTTGAGGATAAAAAGTATCCCAAAAGTTAGCGCCAATCCCCACAAAGCCATTAAAAGCACTGTCGGCATATTGGTCCGTGAGTTCGTATATGTATTGCGCCACATTAGCAATTGATGGGCGTAACTGCTCTTCAACACCATCAATAGCGTTAAACATCAAATACACACTGTGTAAATTCCCTTCTGCGCAAATTCCTAACTGTTCACGAGGCATAACTTGGTTACCCATATAAACTCATCCACCTTAATACTGTTTGTCGGCCTAAATGCTTATTACTTAACAAATTGATGATATTAGATTTGTAATCATTAAGCCAAATCACTTTAGCCTAAATAACCACAAATTACTTGAAGTACACTCACATTTAGATGATTAACTGCCATTCACAGTCAATTATCACCGCAGCAAGCAAATAACGACTAAGTTGAGCAATATGTTAATCAAGAAAAACCACCAGTGGGTGCTCGGCAACGGTAAGGCTGACTCGCTGGCCCGCTGCAAAACTCATGATTGGACTGCTCACTTCTATATAAATATCATTTAACTTAACTTGGTAATGACACACTGAGCCTAAAAACCGCCGATCGATGACTTCCCCGAGGCCCTTTGGATCGGCTTGCAGCATCATTTGTTGTGGCCTTAATAATAATTGCCCCTGCGCCCCAACAGCATGGCTTAACGCAGTAGAACTGGTTAGCACACCTAATGGACTCTGTACCTGATGACTGCTTAATAACGTAACGGGTAAATAATTTGTGGTACCCAAAAAGTCTGCGACGTAACGGCTATTGGGATTGGCATACAAGGTTTCTGCGGCGCCATGTTGAACGATATGCCCTTGCTCAAATAACGCGAGTTTATCGGCAAACACAAATGCTTCATCTTTACTGTGAGTCACAAACACCGCACTGACGTTACGCTGTTTTAATATCGCGCGGATCTCTAACATCATCTCATGCCTAACTTGTGCATCAATGTTAGAAAAAGGCTCATCAAGTAACATGAGTTCGGGTTGGTAAGCTAATGCACGCGCAATCGAAACTCGCTGTTGTTGCCCGCCAGAAAGCTCATGAGGATAACGCCCTCCTAGCCCGGTTAACTTAACCAATTCAAGCATGTCCTCTAATCTTGTTTGGCGCTCAAGCTTATTTAAGCCTTTCACACCGAACAAAATATTATCGCCCACCGTTAAATGCGGAAACAGCGCATAATCTTGAAAAATCATTCCAACACCGCGCTGTTCACTGGCAATGAAAATACCTTCACCACTGAGCACTTCACCGTTAATTTTTATACTGCCCTGGCTAATTCCCTGCAAACCCGCGATGGCTTTTAATAATGTGGTTTTACCGCAACCGCTTGGGCCTAACAAGGCAACAATTTCACCTTGTTGTAGGGTTAAATTTAACTGATGTAATATCACCTGACCTTGATAGTCACTGCTGACATTGCTGATAGATAAAGTCGACATATTAGTGTGACTGCTCCAACGAACGATTTAAATAAATCAATGGGATTAACCCGACAATAACAATCACAATGGCCGCTAATGCACCATGTTCTAGCTTTTCATCCGAGACAAATTGAAACACATACGTAGCCAGGTTTTCGAAGCCTATTGGGCGTAGTAATAATGCTGCGGGTAGCTCTTTCATGCTTTCAATAAACACCAATAACGCACCGGCAAACATGCCTTTGCGTAATAACGGCAAGTGCACACGCCGCAATAATTGCATCGGCGATTGCCCCAACGTAATGCTCGCCATGTCTAATGAAGGTGAAATACGCTTGTAACTGTTTTCTAAGCTGCCAATCGCGATGGCGACAAAGCGCACACAAAAAGCAAATATCAGCGTAAATACACTGCCAGTAAATAATAACCCAGGGCCTTGAGCACCAAACCATTCCATTACATCATTAATGGCAAAATCGATATACGTCAGTGGTACCAATACACCAATGGCTAAAACGGTGCCGGGTAATGCATAACCAGTACTGCTGAGGCGTGAGGCTAAATGATCACTTGAACGTGGGCTCACACGCCTTAAAAACATTAAAAGTACCGCTAACACCACACAAACGGCACTGACGACAGCGGCAATATACAAGCTATTTAAACTGTATTGCCAAAAACGTACATCCCAACTCTCGGCAAAGTAATCAATGGCATAACTGCATAACACGGCAAACGGTAATAAAAATGAGAGGGTTAATAAGCTTAAACAGTAGCCCCATGCAGTCCAAGCTTTTACTGAAGTTAAACGATACCTGTCGGACTCATCTAATCTCGCTTGTTTTTGAAATAGCTGTTGTTTACGCCGAGCAAAACGCTCTACACCCACCATGCTAAATACCACTAATAACATGATTGCAGAGAGTTTAGCTGCCGCGGTTAAACTGCCATAACCTAGCCAGGTGTCGTACACCGCCGTGGTTAATGTCGGTACCGCAAAATAGCTGACAGTGGCAAAGTCAGCGGCGGTTTCCATGGCAACTAATGCAACGCCAACCGCTAAAGCAGGCCTTGCCATAGGTAAAGCTAGCCGCCAAAAACTACGCCAAGGTCCACAGCCCATAACTTTAGACGCGTGCAGCAAGTTCGATGATTGCTCCATAAATGCGGTGCGGGCTAACAAGTAAATATACGGAAATAACACCAGCGACAATACAATGGCTGCGCCGCCAATACTGCGAATGGCAGGGAAATAATAATCATGAGGCGTTTGCCACTCAAACCAAGCCCTCAATGCACGTTGCACGGGGCCCGCGTAATCAAGCATATCGGTATAAACATAGGCGACAATGTATGCTGGCATGGCTAAAGGTAATAATAACAACCATTGAAAATAACGCCGACCAGGAAACTCACAACGAGCAATAAACCACGCCGCAGGTAAAGCAATGATTAGTGAGCCTAAGCCTACTAACAACATTAATATCAGGCTATTGAAAATATAGGTGGGTAATACGGTATTAAACAGATGAGAGAATACCGCTTCGTCTGGCAATGTTGCCTGTACGATTAATGCTAAAAGTGGTAACAGTAATATTGCTGTTATCACATAACCAGTAAGCGACCAGCTTCTGGTTAACCCTAAAATCATAACGTTTACCGAATTAATTACGGCACACTATTAACGGGTAATAATGTGCCGACACTGTTGTTATCTGAAATTTTCCCTATAACTCAGTTACAGATCAAATTTAACTTCATCAAGTAATTTAACCGCGGCTTGATGGTGCTCTGCTAATTTATAGATAGGCAATGAATCCGCTTTAAAATCACCCCAAGATGCCACAAGTTTAGACGGTGGTACATCTGCTTTAACTGGGTATTCCATGTTGACTTCGGCATACATTCCTTGGGCAACATTTGAAGTTAAAAACTCCATTAACTTAACTGCATTGTCTTTATGAGGCGCGTGTTTTGCTAATGCCATACCTGATACGTTGATATGCGCGCCACGGTTTTGCTGATTAGGGAAATTAATGTTAACGGCCTCTGCCCAGCTCTTTTGGTTTTTATCCATCAACATATTACCGAAGTAGTAGCTGTTACCGATGGCGATATCACACAAACCTTCTTTAACCGCTAACACTTGGTCACGATCATTGCCTTGTGGCTTACGCGCAAGGTTGGCTTTTACGCCTTCTAGCCAGGTTTTGGTTTGCGCTTCCCCATCATGGGCAATCATCGAGGCCACTAAGGCGACATTGTAAGGATGTTTACCACTGCGAGTACAGATTTTACCTTTGTATTGTGCAGAAGCTAAGTCTTCATAATTAATATCAATCTTACCCGTGCGCTCTTTTGAAGAGTAAACGTTACGTACGCGCATGGTTAAGGCAACCCAATCGTTTTTCGGCGAACGATATTGAGCAGGAATATTGTCATTAATGACAGGGCTATTGACAGGGCTAACCAGATCTTTCTCAACCAACTCCATCAAGCGAGAAAAGTCAGATGTGAGTACCACATCAGCAGGCGATAAACGGCCTTCGCGGGCAATACGTTCAGCAATACCGTCTTTGGCAAACACCACGTTAACCTTAATGCCTGTTTGCTCAGTAAACTGCGCTAAGATTGGCTCAACTAAAAATGCTTGGCGATACGAATAAACGGTTAGTGGTTCAGCAGCACTGACCGAAAAAGCCATTCCGGCTAACCCTAACAATGCGATGTTATTAAGCAATTTCATTGTGGCACTCTCCTGTGATCAAGCTTTAATAAGCCCTTTAGAATGTAAGTGATAATAATTATCAATTGCATGCATAATAAATAAACGTCACATATTGAGCAAGTGCTGTTTGATTTTTTCGTATTTTAAGTCAACAGAATGTAAACAGCGTAGCCTCTGCACCAGTTTCAATTGGTCAAAATTGCAAGTTACCAATATTTCTCAACGGTAACCTGCCCAGGTGCTCTTCGTAAGTTCTTAGTGAGACCTTTATCCATTAACGCTGTTTGTGCATCACTGATCATCCCTGGATTGCCACAAATCATCACTTGGGAATGTTCGGCATTAATGCCTAAACCGGCTTTTTGTTCAATCAAACCACTGCTCAGACCGTCAGGGATCCGGCAAGATAATCCGTCAGGAAATGCTTCGCGAGTCACAATGGGAATAAAGACAAATTGTTGCGGGTGTTTTACTTGAAGCTGCTTAATGGTGTCTAGATAAGCTAAATCTTCAGCTAGCCTGACGCCATAAACAAGCACCACTTTCTCAAACCGTTGCCAAGGCGCTTGTGTGCCTAGCATTGAAATAAACGGTCCTACGGCTGTGCCAGTCGACAAAAACCATAAGTGTTTACCTTGTAATGCGCCTTGGGGAATTTCATCTAAGGTCATAAATCCGGTGGCTTTAGGGGTTATTTCTATGGTGTCGCCTGGGCTGAGGTTTTGTAAATCTGGCGATAACTGACCATCTTCTACTGCCACCGCAAGCACTTCAACATAATCGGTGCCGGGTGGGTTAACGAGGGAGTAAGCCCGGGCGACGCGCTTGTCATCGCGTATTTGACTTAACTTAATAAATTGCCCTGCAATAAAGGGCTCAATATCAGCTTTAATACGCAAAGAAAATAATTTGTCATTCCAGTCTATGCGTTTAATGACGGTACCGTTAATCCACATGGCGATTATCCTTTGAGATTGGTATGAATAATAATACCAATCTATACAGATATTTGCTGAATGAACAGTCTAAGCGTGTTTAGGATATAAAACTCAACCTCTTGAATAGGGCGAAAATGTTATTGCGTAAGCTTAAGCCTCTTTTGTTTCTGCTTTAGCAGCGTTAGCATCTAGCCTGTCTTGTGCAAATTGAGCCAGTTTTTGCTGGATCAATTCATACGTTTGATCAACACCTTCGGCAATATCACCTTGCAATACTTTGAGTCCAGACAAAATATCACTGGCTTCTTTAAAGCCTTGATCGATGGCGTCGCCAATTTTCACCATAAAGCTACTAACTTGGTCATCAAACCCCATTGATTGATTTTGTTGCTGATGGGTAGCAAAAAACTTTGTCGCAAAACTCACGATGCGATCGGCGGTCGCTTCAGGCGAATAATCAATGCCTTCTTCGGCATTTTTTTGTACCGAATTTTCGCCTAGGGTCGGTGTGAGCTCTTCGTTAATGGCTTCAATAGCTGCGCGATAAAGCAGTGCCATCGACTTATCACCCGCGGCAATGCTCACTTCTTCTTGCGCAGCTAAAATCGAATTATTCATCATTTGACGGCTAATTTGATTGTTAGTCATTTTAGGCTCAGCGGTGGCGTTTTTTGTTGCTTGTTGGCTGGCTGTCGTCTGATTGTTAGTTTGATTGTTAGTCTGCGAGTTCACACTCGCGTTATTGGTGCTTTTAATATCCATAATCTTGACTCACTTACAATGGCAGATAGCTTAATTATCGACCAAAAAATTTATTTCTGAAGTCATCGTTGTCATATTTTCACATCATTTTAGTCGAGTAACGTTAGCCTACTGATTAGTATCATCAATTTAACTTGCTCAAAGACATGTCTGCTAATATGGTAATAAAAATATTTGTTAAACAAGGACAGCATCATGCCGCAACAACATTGGTTTATGTGGGGAATAGACATTTTCTCAGGTCTATTTTTGGTGCTATTTTGGCTATTATTGATTGCAGTGGTTTATATGTATATCGCAGATAAACTACAAACTAAACAGGCAATTAGGCATAATTACCCTGTGATTGGTCGCTTTCGGTATTTATTTGAAAAACAAGGCGAGTTTTTTAGACAATACTTTTTCTCTCAAGACCGTGAAGAACTGCCTTTCAATCGTGCTGAACGTAGCTGGGTTTATCGTGCCGCCAAAAATGTTGATCGCACCATCGCATTTGGCTCAACCCAAGTATTAGATAAGCCTGGCACTGTGATGTTTATGAACTCAGCCTTTCCTATCAGTGATCATGACCAACATAACACCGTCGCAGTAACCTTAGGGCCAGACTGTCAGCATCCATATAGCACTAACAAAATTTGCCATATATCAGCAATGAGCTTCGGCGCCTTGTCTCGCCCTGCAATCACGGCATTGTCGCATGGCGCCGCGCAAGCGGGTTGCTGGTTAAACACCGGTGAAGGTGGATTGAGCCCGCACCATTTAAAAGGTCATTGTGATTTAATCTTTCAAATCGGTACTGCTAAATATGGGGTGCGCAACGAACAAGGTCACTTAGATCCTAAAAAGCTCGCCGAGGTAGCCGCTCATCCTGAAGTAAAAATGTTCGAAATTAAATTAAGCCAAGGGGCCAAACCAGGTAAAGGCGGGATTTTGCCAGCCATTAAAGTCACCGAAGAAATTGCAGCGATAAGAGGCATACCTGTCGGTCAAGATTCTATTAGTCCAAATGGTCATATCGAATTTACCTGCGTAGCCGATATTCTTGACATGATTAATCAAGTTCGTGACATCACCGGTAAACCAACAGGGATTAAAGCCGTATTAGGTGATATCACTTGGGTGAACGATTTATGTGATGAAATTGAACGGCGTGGTATGGGATCTGCGCCTGACTTTTTTACCCTCGACAGTTCAGACGGTGGCACTGGCGCAGCACCTCAGGCATTAATGGATAATGTAGGCTTACCCCTAAAACAAAGCTTGCCTTTATTGGTCGATTTACTCAATGAGCGCGGTTTAAAGCAGCGGATAAAAATTATCGCCACGGGTAAATTAGTCATGCCATCTTATGTTGCATGGGCCTTGGCGACAGGAGCTGACTTTATTGCCTCCGCCAGAGGCAATATGTTTGCTTTAGGGTGTATTCAATCACTACAGTGCAATAAAGACACCTGCCCTACCGGCATCACCACCCACAATACACGCTTACAGCAAGGGTTAGATCCTAAAGACAAGTCTGCGCGAGTCGCTAATTATAATCATTTTCTACATTATGATTTAACGATGATAGCCCATTCATGTGGCGTTACCGATCCAAGACATCTTACCCGTCACCATGCCCGCATTGTGCAAACCACGGGCGTTGCTGTGACACTCGACAAACATTATCGACACATGCAATAGATCGGCTAACCTAGACTAATTAGGTAGTACTGATATATCTTTTTTTGTACAGCATGGCTTTGCTGAAAATACTAATAGGGTGTAGAATAGAAGTTGATATTGATCACATTAATTTAGATTGATGTGATTTAGGAACACTTGTAAGCCAAGGATCATATGTTGAAAGTTACAGCGGAAAATATACCTGTTAACGAAAAAAGCTTAAGTGCTAGCTGTAAAAACTGCGATCGCATGATTGAGATCGAAGGTGAGCTTGTGTGCTTTGAACACGGTAAGATTAAGCGTTTAGTTCTCGACACCTCTCCAAAATCTTTGGTCAAAATGGTGTGTATCGGTTGGCGTAAAAAATAGTCTTTTTATATCAGCAACGCCTACTTTAGCATTATTACTCAGTTAATAGTCCTATCACACTTACCCAATCACATTTTTTATCCCAGCATCACATTTTCATTAATATCTATACCTAAATGAGTATCAATTCTGTTACATTTTTTAAGTTAAGTAAGATATGAGTCAAACATATTGGGGATTAAAATAGGCACGAAATGTCGTCTTTGCAGTCTATATCTCTACTTTACAATATTCTCATTTTGCTGTTTTTCAACAGCCTTAGCTAACGTCAGCCCACGAGTAGTAACGCGTAACCCTGCACACAAATCATTGTACACAATCTCAATAGCATCATCTGACATATTTCGCGTTTTCAGCATGGCCATAATCGCAAACCAATCTGTTGTCACTTGATGCCGGGTGCCTTCAAGCGCCGCTATCAACGCAATATTATGCACAAGTCACCTCCACACATCATTTTGCACCTTAATTTAAAAACTAATTGATTAATAAGATATTTAGAAAACAAAGCAGTATATCGCAAATAAGTTATATCATTGATATTGGGTATCCCCAATCAAGCTAAAAAATACATGATTCAGAGCATCTTCAAACTAATTGGCTATAAGGGTAACTGCGTTAATCTTTGTCGTCAAAACAAACATTCATTATAAATGTAACAATACTCATCTATCGCCAATAAAGTTCAATCACGAGAATACAGCACTCATAATCGTGCTGACCCCGTTAACCCTTTTCATTAATTTGCCTGCAACTCATTTTGTTCATGTTGAATATGCCATAAACGTGAATACAAGCCTTGTTGCGCTAATAAACTACTATGAGTACCGTGCTCAACGATACATCCTTTACTGAGCACCACGATTTGATCCGCATCGATAATGGTCGACAAACGGTGTGCTACGACTAAACTCGTATGGCCTTTAGCTACATCGCGTAATGCACTTAATATTGCTTGCTCTGAACGAGAGTCTAATGATGATGTTGCCTCATCGAACACTAAAATAGGCGCGCCTTTTAACACTGCCCGCGCAATAGCGACGCGCTGTTTTTCACCACCCGACAGTTTTAAACCTCGCTCTCCAACTTTGGTGTCACCTTTATCCGGGAGTGATTCAATAAAGTCGCTTAAGTGGGCTAGTTGAGTCGCTTGCTTAATGTCCTCTTCTGTCGCGTCTGGGCGACCATAACGAATATTTTCATAGATTGAATCGTTAAATAACACAGTATCTTGTGGCACCACAGCAATGGCTTTACGCAATGCGAGTTGAGTCAAATCACGTATATCGACACCATCTATGGTAATTGCACCACTTTTTACATCATAAAAACGGAACAGAAGCTTAATAATGGTCGACTTGCCAGCCCCACTGTCGCCGACGACAGCAATTTTTTTACCTGCGGGGACATCAAAACTCACCTGCTTTAAAATAGACCGTTGATCATATTGAAAACTGACATCATTGAATTTTATAGCACCAATACTTGGACTTAGTGGTGAAGCGTTATCTTGATCTTCTACTTGCGGTACATTAGCCATAATATCAAACATACGTTCGATATTGGCTAATGCGCCACGGATTTCACGGTATACAAAACCTAAAAAATTAAGCGGAATAAATAACTGCATCATAAAGGCATTAATCAATACAAAATCACCAATGGTCATCACATCCATTGCGACTTGGTGTGCTGCTAATGCCATCATTGCGGTCATTGCTATAGCAATAATTAATGCCTGGCCACCATTAAGAGCCAATAACGATAAGCGGTTTTTACGCTTAGCAACTTCCCATTGGGCTAGCGCATCATCATAACGCTGTGATTCGTAGTGTTCGTTATTAAAATATTTTACCGTTTCATAATTCAACAAGCTGTCTATCGCACGGGTATTAGCTAGTGAGTCAGCTTTTGCTGCATCGCGCACATATTCGGTGCGCCACTCAGTTGCTCTTATCGAATAGCCAATATAGGTAATCACTGAAACTAAGGTGATGAGTGCAAAGTTAATACCGTAATTAAAAAAGAAAATGCCGATAACTAACGTAATTTCGAGCAACGTAGGCACAATATTAAACACCATAAAGCGCATTAAAAAGCTCACACCACTCGTGCCTCGCTCAATATCACGAGACAAACCCCCGGTACGGCGATCAAGATGAAAATCGAGATCTAGGCGATGCAAATGATCAAACACAGTCAGCCCTAAACGACGAATAGCGCGTTCTGTCACCCGGCCAAATAAGGTGTCGCGCACCTCACCAATAATCACGTTTAAAAAACGAATAGCACCATATGCGACAACCAAACCAAACGGCACTGCTAAGACCTGTGCTGTACTTGACTTATCTAAGGTGTCGACAAGATCTTTCAGAATAAACGGTAAGCCTACGCTCGCAATTTTAGCAATAACTAAACACAACATGGCCAATAGAACGCGGCCTTTAAACTCAATGAGATACGGCCATAATAATCGTAAAACATGCCAGTTTAGTTTCCCTACTGGGCCTTCAAAATACGCAGAAGGTCTCATCGTGACTCCAATGTTAGGCCGCTTAACGTGGCAATGTGTTCATGAGGTTTATCAATATTGTCTTATTATAAAGCATTTTCTTATCAGACTTGCGTCACATTCTACTTGATTAAACACGAAGGTATAATAAGCCATTTCACTTGTTGCCATTAAAAAATGTAGCACTTTAGACTTACTGCGTTAGCCATAAACAAACACTTTTATACTACTATCTGGTTTTATTTCATCATTTTGTGCTTTTAAAGCCCAAATAGAGTTATTTCTATGGATATTATTTGATACTCTTCAGGTATAAAGAAACGACTGTTTGGTTATAAGCAAACAACGATTTACAGTTTGAAGGATGCTTTATGTTGGATAGCACGAAAGTTCAATACCCACCATTACAACTAATACAAACCTGGGTATGGATGATGATTGAATCAGGTAATCCTGAATTACAAGATAAAGGCCGCGATAATCTTATTTCAGCCTTTGGCAGCTTGGCAAAAGCAAATGAATATTTAGTCGAACAGGTAAAAAAATAAGGCGCATATTGCGCCTTATTTTTTATTAATATCAATTAGTTACTTTTTGCGACGCTCAATCACACTTTGGCTGAGTGTCGCAAGTAATGACTCGGTATCTGTCCAACCTATGCAGGCATCGGTAATACTTTGTCCATAACACAGCGCTACACCTTCCACTAAGTCTTGACGACCTTCCACCAAATGGCTTTCAACCATCACACCAAATATAGCTTGATTACCGGCAGAGATTTGCCCCGCGACATCATCAGCAACGAGCATTTGCTTTTTATAATCTTTACTACTGTTTGCATGGCTAAAATCGATCATAATATTATCGGCAACATTTGCTTTTGCCAATTGCACAGAGATATCTTTGACATGCTCGGCGCTGTAGTTTGGCTCACGGCCACCGCGTAAAATAATATGACAATCAGGATTACCCTTGGTCGACACAATCGCAGAGTGGCCAAACTTGGTAACCGATAAAAAATGATGTGGTGCATTTGCAGCACCAATTGCATCGATTGCCACTTTAATCGTGCCATCGGTACCGTTTTTAAACCCAACAGGACAAGACAAACCTGATGACAGTTCACGATGTACTTGTGATTCTGTAGTGCGAGCACCAATGGCGCCCCAGCACATCATGTCAGCCACGTACTGCGGCGTAATCATATCGAGAAACTCACCCGCCGTAGGCATGCCATGCTCATTTAAATCAACAAGAAGCTTACGAGCGGTACGTAAACCATCATTTAATTGAAAGCTATTGTCCATATAAGGGTCATTGATCAATCCTTTCCAGCCAACGGTAGTACGAGGTTTTTCAAAATACACTCGCATTACAATTTCAAGCTGATCTTTATATTGTTCACGCAATGCCACTAAACGTTGGCCGTACTCAAGTGCTGCAACCGGATCATGAATAGAGCAAGGGCCAATAATCACTAATAGGCGGTCGTCCTTTCTGGTCAAAATATGATGGATATTGTTACGCGCATTAAACACGGTTGCTGATGCATTTTCAGTTGCCGGAAATCGTTCAAGAATCGCGATCGGAGGTAGCAATTCTTTTATTTCATCGATACGAATATCGTCATTTTGATAATACATAGTGGTTACAACTCCGGCAAAACCTACTGGAACTCTGATTCAATAGATTGAAAAACAGAAAAATTAATTCATAAAAGTGATATAGAAAACGAGTAGAGTACATCAGGAAAATGAACAAGAATCTTCAATTTAACCAGTATCTATCGACAAATCAATCAAGTATTATTCATCACAGCCGATAATAAGTCATCGTTACCATTAACGTTAAGTTATGTGCAGAAAAGTCATACTCGTGCAATCTAACCGCATTGATAATGGCACGCTTTACAACTATATTTTAACGGTTAGTGTTTATCTTAATGAGCTCAATGACATCATCGTAGAACTCTAACAATCGATCCCTAACACTCGATACTTAACACGTAATACTTCGCAGAGTGACGTCATTACAAGGAAGCGATTTTTCAATACATACGTTTCAATGAGTCAGTAGCAATAGAAGGAAGTTAACGTTTGAAATTTGGCATTATTTTTTTGCTCATCACGCTTAGCTCATTTATCGGTCACACCGTTTCAACGGTCACCGTTGTTGCCGATCCGACAGAAACGATTCATCCTTCTGAAAAAGCCCACCCATTAGTTGACCAGCATGCAGAGCACTATCAACAAGCATCCTTACCAAGTTTAAAACAAATCAGCTTCTCAACAAGTAACAGCATAGCGCCCTATTTTTTTGCTGATAAACCACAGGGTGTGCAATATGACTTATTGCTTGCCGCGCTTGAGCTTAACGACATTGCAATTAAAGAGCTGGTGCATGCGCCGAATCTACGCGCACAACGATTAGTGAATACTAAAATAATCGATTGCATGGTGAATACACCAGATAATGTCGAGGGGATGTTTTACACCCAAAGCTTAATTGAGTATCAAAATAGTGTATTTTATTTAACTAAAAATCATTTACAGGTTAATAATGTACAAGATCTTAAACCCATCACTATTTTGGGATTTCAAAACGCAAAAAATTACCTTGGTGACGAATTTGAAGCATTAGCAACAGCCAGCTCAAGTTACAGCGAAATATCAAATCAAAAAAGTCAGGTAGTCATGCTGTTTAATGGCCATACACAATCAATTGTGCTCGAGCGTCGTATTTTTGAGTATTATCGCCACCAACTACGTGACAAACTCAATACCAGCCTCCCGGTGACTGAAGTGGCATTATTTGCTCCTGCTGAACGCAAAATTGCTTGCCATGACAAACACACTGCCGCCATCGTAGACCTTGCAATATCAACGCTAAAGCAGTCTTATCGTTACCAAGAGATCCTCGATTTAGCAGAGAAAAATAGTTACCAACCCGCGCAATATTACAATCAACTCACTCGATAACGCGTTAAACAACTGAATAGATAAATCTTGAATCAACTCAGCATTAACATGTTAACGCTGTTTCATTGCTTGTAATTTACTTTGGTAGCGCTGTTTATTATTGCCATCACTTAACGCTAAAGCCCGCTTCATATTTTTCTCTGCCAAGCGCTCCTCACCCGTTGCCCAATATGCTCGCGATAAACCAAAATAAAACTCATGGCGATAATCTGCTTTTTCAACGGCACGTTTGTACCACACCAACGCATCTTGATATTGTTTATCAAAATAAGCTTGCTGAGCCATATCAAAATAATAAAAAGGATTATTAATACGTGCCAGTTCAAGCACTTTATGCACTTGCGCCCACTCTTCTAAGCGATCTTGCTCGCCTAATATTAACGCCAAATTATACAATGTAGATAAATCGTGAGGGTCAACATTCAGTGCGGTGCGATATACCCGTTCGGCGGCATCGTTGTCACCTTTATGGCGATAAATAACGGCAAGTGTATTAATGGCAGCAACATAACGCGGATGTAAAATGATGGCTTTTTTCACCAGAGCATAAGCCCTGTCATAATCACTGTTAATTAAAGCTTCAGCGGCAATGTTGTTGTAATACATAGCGCTAAGTTGGCGTTTATTGACCTGCTTTTTCTTGTACGCTCGAACCGAACGCTCAGGTAAAAAATCAACCAACACCTCTGCCCCTCTAAATAGCACGGTATGATTATTTTCTGGCGGCATCAAACTCAAATTCACATGGCCATTGACCAAGAAAAATCCGCCGCGACGGTCCCAAATAGGTTCAACATCAATATCGTTAAACTCAACAGGTACGCCTAACACGTCAGCTAGCGCAGCAGACAACACAACCAAAGACATGCAATTGCCTTGTCGATTTAACACGGTTTCACTGGCAGAACGAGTGTAATGATCACGGTATTCAAATCCCCCCGCCTGTGCTCCAATATATTGCGCTAACCATTCATTGGCTAACTTATTGTGACTACGAAGAGAATTTTCAGCTTGATATTGACGTCTAAATTTAGCAACAAAGGATGCAGGCAAACGATAAATATCATCCACATTAATGGTGCTTACAGGCGTAAACAGCTCATCTTTAAATAGGGTCTGTACATCAAGTTGCTTAACTGCTGATGAGGTAGACTGACAAGCGGTTAAGCTGCATATTAAGCCGATTAAGATAAATGACCTGACTCTCAGTACTTTAGCACTTGGCGTGATTAGCCTCAGAGCGATAAAGCTTAATATTTTTACACTAGATAAAAATCCATTTTGATTCGGGCATAATGCCTTTTTGGCGCTCCTGCTTGGGTGATAAGCGAACATAATTCAACCCTCAGATAGGACTAAGCTATCTAAAAGCGTAGTCAATAGTCCTAATTTCAGCCACTAATTGACACTCATTGTGCAGAGTATTGCTTAGAGTGTTGCGCACTATGATGATTATTTGGGTAAAGAAGGATTGCGTTGATAAGGGTCAATTTCGATAAATAATTGTCGGTCTTGATATTGATAAGGTCGGTAATGATATTGACCACATTGAAAGTATAGGTAGGTAGTATCGACAGAAATGCAGTTTAACGGGAGAGATTGCAAAATATTTAATTGCTGTTGTTGTCTCATTAACTGTTGCCATTCATGTTGCAACAAAACCTCGTTACGCACCGCAAATGCATCAATGCTTCAGAGGATTTACGCACCACAACAGTGCCTGCATTCACAGCAAAACTCAACATCACCAATGATATTACGCAAGCCAACTTAAATTGATTCACCATTGCCACATGCCTCTTTATACCATTGCGTGTTAGTAAATGATCTCTCAGCTAGAATTTAAAAGGGCTTAAACAAGGCGTATGACTGAATGAATAGTTGTTCTCTTTCGAAGTCATGCAACGCAGTGTAAGCCCTTTTAAAACTCGCCTGAAAGGAATGCCCCTGCGGCTTTTGCTTTGCGTTCTCGCTATTTGAAAGGGAACAACCATTACTGCATAGCGACGCCTTAATCAAACACCGCTGGATACATTCTGAGTGGTCACTTATTAATGCGCAATGGTATTATTTACATCATATGCCACCAACTTACTACAAATATGAAAAAACAGAACCCGAAGGTTCTGTTTTTTATACGTCGTTGACGGATCTAATTAACTTGCAGATTTAACACTCACAAACTCAGGGTATGCATCAACACCACAGTCAGACACATCCATACCGTTGTATTCTTCTTCTTCTGTCACTCGAATGCCCATGGTCATTTTTAACACAAACCATACGAGTAACGATGCAGAAAATACCCAGGTAAAGATAACTGCTGCGCCATATAACTGACTACCAAAGCTTGCATCGGCATTTGATAAAGGTACTAACATTAAGCCTAAGAAACCGGCTACACCGTGAACAGAAATCGCACCGACTGGGTCATCAATTTTGATACGGTCTAATGCGATGATAGAGAATATAACCACGGCACCTGCAACTAAACCAATCACGGCAGCCATTAAGAATGATGGCGATAATGGGTCTGCGGTAATGGCAACTAAACCAGCTAACGCACCGTTTAAAATCATGGTTAAGTCGGCTTTGCCCCAAACTACCTTACAAACGAGTAGAGAAGAGATTGCACCAAAGGCCGCGGCTGAGTTGGTATTAACAAAGATTTTAGCTACTGCGGTTGCGTTTTCAGCATCAGACACTAATAACTGTGAACCACCGTTAAAACCAAACCAACCCATCCATAAAATGAACATCCCTAATGTCGCCATCGGTAAGTTTGAACCAGGAATAGGGTTAACTTGACCGTTCGCGCCATACTTGCCTTTACGTGCACCGAGTAACAATACACCCGAAATTGCAGCAGCCGCGCCAGCCATGTGCACAATACCGCTACCAGCAAAGTCAAAGAAACCGGCTTCTGATAAAAATCCGCCGCCCCATGTCCAGTAACCTTCAACAGGGTAAATAACGGCTGTCATTACTACAGAGAATGCTAAGAAAGACCACAGTTTCATACGTTCTGCTACTGCACCTGATACGATAGACATCGCAGTTGCCACAAACACAACCTGGAAGAAGAAGTCAGACTCTAATGCATGGTCTGCATCGCTTGCTTGTGAGCCAATTAACGAACCAAACGATGGCAAAATACCACCTTCAGTATTGTCAACGTACATAATGTTGTAGCCAACAAGCAAAAACATGGCACAAGCGATTGAGTATAAACACACGTTTTTAGTTAAAATTTCTGTGGTGTTTTTAGAGCGGACAAGTCCAGCTTCTAACATGGCAAAACCAGCAGCCATCCACATGACCAACGCACCTGAAATTAAAAAGTAGAAGGTATCTAATGCGAAACGTAATTCAGTTACTGTGAGCCCTAATTTTGTTAATTCTTCCATAATTGCCCCCTATAACGCTTCGTTATCAAGTTCACCCGTACGGATACGGATCGCTTGTTCTAATTCAGTCACAAAAATTTTGCCATCACCGATTTTACCGGTATGAGCCGCGGTGGTGATCGCTTCAATTAACATTTCTAAGTTTTCAGATTTAGTGGCAATTTCTAATTTTACTTTCGGTAAAAAATCCACTTGATACTCTGCACCACGATAAAGCTCTGTGTGCCCTTTTTGGCGTCCAAAGCCTTTAACTTCAGTAACAGTCATACCCTCAATGCCCATGCCTGCAATGGCTTCACGGACATCATCCAATTTAAATGGTTTGATGATAGCGCTGACGAGTTTCATCTCGACCTCCAAAAGTGTGAAAAAATATAGTTGTTATTGATTTGTTGTATTAACTAATTCAATCATTAGGCCACTTTTTTAAAGCTATGTTTTAAAACACTTTAATTTATATTCTTGATTATAGACGTATACAAAAGCACCAATGGCGTGCATTAAAAAATCAGTAGCGCCTTATTTTGGTGCAACAACGGTGTCAATCCATTTGTATGAGTTAAAGGAGGGACACTGTTAATTAAAATAAGATTATGAAAACTGAGGATGTTGAAAACTGAGGATGTTGAAAACTGAGGATGTTGAAAAATGAGTATTGTGGAAACAGAGAGTTATAAGAGCAAAAAGTCGCGATGGCTGAGAAAGATTAGAAATGGTAGTTATTGACAAATCAGAGTGATGAAAAGAATTATCGCTGAAATAAGCAGCTTTTACGCTACGTACTCGCTATTTGAAAAAGAACAACCATGACGACATAACGACGCCTTAATCAAAAACCGCTAGATGTATTCTGAGTGGTCACTTATTAATGCGGATTGGTATTAAACCGCAAAAATAAAAACCGCTCACTAGGGAGCGGTTTTGGCTAATCATTAACAAAATAACGGTATAAGTCGCTATTCCATCATTGCTGATTACTTATAGGTTGCTTCGCGTTTCTTCGCTTCTTCAGTCCACTTAGGCACAAGTGTTTTCTTGAATTCAGCTTTTTCAGCATTCATGGTTTTCATATCCATGCCTAATGCTGCTTGCGCTTTTGCTTTAGTCGAAGTATCAGGATATGCAATAGGTTGTTTAACACCTTTAGCACCTAATACCTGAGCCAATTTAACACGAGCATCAGCAGCTTTATCTAATGCAGTACCTAAAATACGCAATACTTCAGCTGGAGCATGAGTTGAGGCACCATGTGATGCAGTTGCAAAATCCCAACGCCATTGTGAATGACGAATATCCATTAGAATTGGCTTCATTTCAGCTTCAGTCGCGCCGGCATCCCAAGCAGCTTTCGCTTCAAAGTGAGCTTTAACGAGTTGTGCTTCAACACGCGCTTTTAAATCTGCTGCTTTATGCTTACTCTCTTCAACTTGCTTAACCATAAACTCTTTGCTTTGGCTATGACATGTTGCACAGGTTTCTTCAAAGCGATCAAATGGATTACCCACTTTATGGTCAGTATATTTGCGCCCTTTGTCATTAGTCACTTTAGGCATATGACAATCAACACAGCTCACATTATTTTGACCGTGAGTACCCATTTTCCAAGTTTCATAACCAGGGTGTTGAGCTTTTAACATAGGTGTTTTAGACACGGCATGAGTCCAGTCAGAGAACTCTATGCTGTCATAGTACACTTCCATTTGCTCAACAGTGGTACCCATATCCCAAGGGAATTTAACAAAACCAGGACGATCTGCTGTTTTCTCGAAATAGTATTCAACGTGACATTGAGCACACACCATTGATTGCTTATCTTTACGAGAGGCTTTATCAAATGGGGTATTGATTGTGTTCATTGCGCGATCAACGTAAGGACGTGATATGCGTAACTTTGGTGAACCCTTTTCATGACAGTCGCCACACCCTAGAACATTAACGATTTCTGGTCCGCCTTTAGCCCACTTACCGCTAAAGTAGCCGTCTTCGCCTTGCTCTTCAATCATACGAGGTACGTCAGGGCTTTTACAGCTCCAACATGCCATTGGCATTGGACCGTCTTCTGCATTTTTGGGTGCGCCCGTGCGTAATGAATTGGTTACGTCAGTAATTGCATACATATGACCACGTGGTGCACTATAGTCTTTAGCAAAACCGTAACCTGCCCATAACACAACTAGACTAGGTACTTTTTCCAACATATCAACAACGTCTTTGCTTTCATCAGTTTCATGCCAGCTGTTATATTGATTTGAAAATTTTCTTTAAAAACCTCATTACGAGGCTCGGTTTTATCACTCGCCATTGCGCCTGCAGCCATAAAGCTGGCAGCGATAACAGCACTGAGTGCAATTGATTTTACGTTCATCTTCATCACCCTTTATCTCCGTGTTACATTATATTTATGTTAATAATCACGACATCTCCACTAACAAAAGTAGCCATTAACCTCGAACTTAGACATACCCCTAATGGGGTATAGAGATGAAAGTTTGCGCCAGATCAACATGTAAACAGGATGTATCTCACATTTCTGTAAAATGGTTAATGTAATGCAGACACACCTAATGTAGAACACACGATTAGATAAGGGTTAAAACCCTATTTTTGTCTGATCAATATTCCATTTTTTCGTCATGTTAAGTAGGATTTTATGTTCACTCGAGGCAGTCTTACCTCCACCATTTTAAGCTTAATGCTGTTGCTGATTTTATTGTCATCAAGCTTAGCAGTGTTTTCCATCGTTAACTTAACTTTTAGTCTAGACGATGCGAAAGGGATTAATGCTTCTGGCTCAATGCGCATGCAAAGTTACCGTTTATTGCTCTTTACCAATGCCGGCAGCATCAACACCGATGAAAAAATTATCGAATTTGAAAATACCCTTAATTCTGATGCACTAAAAAGAACGCTTTCCTGGTACAGCCCACAAGAATTGAGCGAACAATATTTGTTGGTTATCGACAAATGGCAGGTGATGAAAACCTACATTGAAGAAGGCAATGCACGCCTTTATTCAGTAGCATTAAAAGACTTTGTCGATACCATTGATACGTTAGTATTGAAGATGGAATTGTTTGCGGCATTTAAGCTAAAACTACTGGTTATTGGCCAAATTATTGGCTTAGTGATTTTGCTTGTGATTGCATTTATTTCGGTACTATTTACGCGTAAACGAGTTGTTAAACCGTTGCAATTATTAATGGACAGCGCGGCCACAATCTCTAAGGGTAACTTTAAAGTAGAGATGCCTAAAACGGGTTATATAGAGCTCACCGCGCTGGGTAATGCATTGAAAAAAACGGCGGCCGAGTTAGCCGATTTGTATGAAGATTTAGAAGGTCAAGTTAACGACAAAACCCTAGCTCTGACTCGAGCCAATAACGAGCTTGGTTTCCTCTATGACAACCTCGTTATGCTCCATGCCGATAAACTCGACTACAAAGCGTTACAATCTGCAATCAATCAACTGAAAGGCTTTGAAAACCTGGATTTTCTCAGGTTAGTGATTAAGCATGAAGATGACTCAAGCGATGTCATTAAAGCGGAAGGCGGCTGGCCAGATGAAGCAAACAACATAAAGTCAGTACAGTTTCCATTAACGATTGAGGCAACCAAACTGGGCTATTTAGACGTCATATCAAGTCAGCCCTTAAACCGTCAGCTATTTGAAAATTTTGCCATGATGCTGTCGCGTTCTATCACCATTCATAATGCAACAGAACAACGCCAACAACTGGCGTTAATGGAAGAACGTGCTGTTATCGCCAGAGAGTTACATGATTCGATTGGGCAATTATTGTCATTTTTAAAAATTCAGGTCAGTTTACTTAGAAAAAGCTTAGATCAAAGCTGCCGCAGCCCAGTAGTTGAGGGGCAGTTGATAGAGATCAATGAAGGCGTGAGTACAGCGTATGTACAATTACGTGAATTATTATCAACCTTTAGATTAACCATTAAAGAACCCAACTTAAGCCAGGCGATTGAGGTCATGCTCGATCAATTGCGCCAACAAAGTGATGTTGATATTAAGCTTAATTACAAACTGTCGGCTCATTTACTGGAAGCAAAGCAACATATTCATATTTTGCAATTGATACGCGAAGCAACGCTAAATGCAATAAAACACGCCAGTCCGTCTCATATAATGGTAGATTGTCAGTTAACAAAAAATGGTATGATAACCATAGCGATATGCGATGACGGTATTGGTGTTGCACATTTACAAGAACGCGACCAACATTTTGGTATCGGTATTATGCATGAACGAGCTAATAAACTAGATGGCATAGTGTCGTTCAACAGTAATCAGCATGGCGGCACCACCGTTACGCTCAGTTTTCCACCTCAACAGGAGCCTTTAAATGGGTAAGCCGTATTCCGTACTTGTTGTCGATGATCATCCCCTGTTACGCCGTGGCATTTGCCAGCTTGTCACCTCAGACAGTGATTTTTTACTTTTTGGCGAAACGGGCACTGGCTTAGAAGCACTCACAGCCGTTGCTGACAATGAACCCGATATCATTTTACTCGACTTAAATATGAAAGGTATGTCAGGCCTCGACACGCTTAACGCCATGCGCCAAGAAGGGGTTACCGCGAGAATTGTCATTTTAACCGTATCAGACGCCAAGCAAGACGTTATTAGACTGCTTCGTGCAGGTGCTGATGGTTATTTACTTAAAGACACTGAGCCTGATTTATTACTTGAGCAACTCAAAAAAGCCATGTTAGGCCATAGAGTCATTAGCGAAGAAGTTGAGGCTTATCTTTACGAGCTAAAAAATGCTACTGATGACAACACCTGGATTGAAAGCCTCACGCCACGTGAATTACAAATTTTGCAGGAACTTGCGGAAGGGAAAAGTAATCGCATGATTTCTGAAGACTTACACATCAGTGAAGGCACGGTAAAAGTGCATGTAAAAAATTTACTGCGTAAAGCGAATGCCAAATCACGCACCGAAATGGCAGTACGTTATCTTAATAACTAGCCAAGTAAACGCTGTAAAGTAATCACCCAGTCAACACGCTTTTGATGAACATTGCGATTGGCGATACCCCACACCAGAGTGTGGGGTATTATTATTTTTGATTAATAAAGGCAAGCCAGCTTTGCAATACAGACTCAAAGTCTTCTAAACCGCAATACGACTCCGACTCCGCATCATACAAATTCATTGCGTCATCTAAATAATGCTCTTCTTCAAAATCGATGACATTAGCAAAAACTCGCACCTGTTCTGTGTCGATATCGATGGTCAAGTCAGCACCGACGTGACGCCACTGGTTTTTACTGCCTGATTTAATTAAAATAATTTGAGTTAGAATATTATTAGCTCGGCTGTTATCGTCACCTAGATCTTCAGCAAACCAGCGGCCTAATACTTCATGCCCCATACTAAACTCAGCAAAAACCGTTCCTTCCAAACGGTTACGACGAAATTGATATTCCATTATTGTTGCTCTGTAATTAGCGTTATCACTATTTTAACCGAAGAAACCAAAACCTGCTGCCTGTAATGTCGTCGGATCAGTCCACATCTGATTAAATGTTAGATAAATATAGGGTTTCATTCGCTATAATCAATATATATACCCAATAAACCTGGGCCAAACTTAATGGCTGTGATAGCGAACACTTGGAATGATAAACAATGAATACTGGTTTTATTTATAGCTTACTGTTAACGGGGCCAAATGCAGGCCAGTCTCTGAGCGAGGAGCAAGTGGCTCAATGGCAGCCTCAGGATGGCTTATTGTGGCTACACCTTCGCTATCGTGAACCTAAAGCCCGTAAATGGATCCTTAACTCGGGGCTCGACCGTGTCGAAACCGATACCTTATTAGCCACCGATACTCGCCCTAGGGTCGTCAACTCAAACAAGGGAGTGTTGTTAGCGCTGCGCGGAGTGAACTTAAATCCCAATTCAGATCCTGAAGATATGGTCGCGATACGCATTTATGCCGAAGAGCATAAAATCATTTCAACCTGCGAGCGTCAGCTGCAATCGGTTATCGACATTGCAGATGCCATTTCCCAAGGTAAAGGCCCTATCGATACCGCTGCATTTATCATGGCCATTTGTGAACGTTTAACGCATCGTAAAGTTGAATTTATCGGTAAACTTGAGGAGCAACTCGACGAGTTAGAAGAGCGCGTGGTGACTAAAGTCAATAAAAGCTTACGTACCGACATTGCCGAACTTCGCCGTCAAACCGTAGTGCTTCGTCGTTACCTAGCGCCACAGCGTGAAGCCTTTTCGCGGATGTTACACGAAACCAACGAGCTCTTTGACGATAATGACAAAGTCCGTTTACGTGAAATTCATGAAACCTTAATTCGAGTGATTGAAGATCTTGATGCCATACGTGACAGGGCCAGTGTGACGCAAGAAGAACTGCAATCGCAACAATCAGAACAGGTGAACCAACGGCTGTACTTTTTATCTTTGATATCGGCCGTATTTTTACCACTGGGCTTTTTAACTGGCCTGCTCGGCGTCAACATTGGTGGTATTCCAGGTGCAGAGACTAACTGGGCATTCGCCGCATTCTGCGGTGGCTTATTTGGCCTTATCGCCTTGCAAATGTATTTATTTTATCGTTTAAAGTGGCTGTAAACGTTAGGTTTATTAACCTGAGTACGGGATAAGGGGTGAACTTATGTTATTTAAAATCAGCATGTTACACCTCCTAACTTTCAAGATTGTCATTTGTTCTGCTAACAAGGCGAATTGACGCGTCAATAGCTAGCCTATTGTAAGTCGATTCAACACAGTTAGCAGGGCAAAGGGCTGTTTGAAAGGCGTTTATTATCCCGGGCTTAGGTTATTAGCAATATATCTGGGTAAAACGACCAAGTTACACCCAATAAAAAAGGACGCTTAGCGTCCTTTTTGTTATTAACTCAATCATTTGGGCGTTAACACCAAACACGAGTCAGCATGTATTCACACTATTACTTGGTCGCAGCTGCGGCAGCAGCTGCTTTTTCTACAGACACAAGTTCAACTTCGAAAACCAATGTTGAGTTAGCTGGAATAGTGCCAGTATCGCGGTCGCCATATGCAAGTTCTGCAGGGATAACAAACTTATACTTAGCGCCTACAGGCATTAACTGTACGCCTTCAGTCCAACCAGGAATAACACGGTTTAATGGGAACTTAGCCGTTTCACCACGAGCATATGAACTGTCGAACTCAGTACCGTCAATTAACGTGCCACGGTAATGTACTTCAACGGTGTCTTCTGCAGCAGGTTTGTCGCCTTTACCCGCTTCTAATACTTCGTATTGAAGGCCAGATTCAGTCGTCGTTACGCCTTCTTTGGCTTTATTGTCTTCTAAGAATTTTTTGCCTTCAGCAACTGATTTAGCCGCTAACGCTTCAGCTTGCTCTAAACGCTTGTCGTTTAACTTTTTGTCTAGGTCTTGTAATACAGTTTGCATTTCTTCTTCGGTCAACTGCATTTCTTCGCCTAAGCCATCGCTAAAGCCTTTGATAACCATAGTACGGTCAACAGCAAAACCTAACTCTTCTTGCTCTTTAATGTGACCAGACATGTACTTACCAATTGAACCACCCACACTGTATGCTTCTTTTTGAGCGTCAGTTGTTAACTCTACTTTCTTTTGTGCTACGTCTTGTTCTTGGTTACATGCAGTCAAACCAACAACAGCTAATGCAACTAACGATAATTTGTAAATAGATTTCATTAAAGCTTCCTCAGCATCCTTTAGTGGTTACAATAACCTAATACATTCTAACTATGAGATGTTTTAGTGGTCATGTTCGCTTGCCACTTTATACTAGTTAATGGGGTTATACCATTGGGTCAACCTTATATCACAAGGTTTACGACAATAATTCAAGGGGCAAGTTCATGACACGGGTTTCAATGCTGTTTTTTTGCTCAACTTGGCTGTGCGTATGGCTTTTATCAGGTTGCCAACCCGCACCAAACAAGGTTGTAGAGATCACGACTGACGCCAGTTACAGTGCGAGCTTGTCTGCCGACGGCCAATTAGCATTGGTGAGCACCGCCAACAATGGGGTACAAGTGTGGGATTTAACTGGCCCAAGCATGTCCTACCAATGGCTTCAAGGTCAGCAAGATAACACCAGTAATGTCATCGATACGGCAATATCAGCCAACAATACCTTTGCCGCGACCATTAGCAGTAGCTCATTAGCCATTTGGCGCTTAAATGATGGCAGCTCAGTCGGGTGGTGGTCACTGCCCTCGTATGCTCAAAGTGTCGCTATCGCCGATAATGGCCAAACATTAGTGGGACTTGTGGATGGTTCCGTGATGTCACTATCCCCACAAAAAAGTCGTTTAATTCAATTTTTAGGCCATCAAGAAAAGGTCAATAGCGTATCGATAAGTGCCGATGGTCAAACGGCGCTAACAGGCGGAAATGATGGCAAAGTGATGTTATGGAATAGCCAAAGCGGCCAACCCATCAAGCAATGGCAATTAAGTTCACGTATTACCAAAGTTCTCATCAACGACAGTGGCAGCTTAAGTTTTGCGGCTGACATCACCGGCAATGCTACCGTGTGGCAATCAGCTTCTGGTGAGCCGTTGAGTAAACTGAATATTATTCGCCGCCAAATGAACTTTTCCTCGGCACGCTTTGTCAAAAATGATACACAACTGCTCACAGGTACGCCCTCAAAAGAGATTTTTTTGTGGCAAGTTGACTCTGGTGAATCCTCAGGGCACTGGCAAGTTCAGCTGAGTAAAAACACCCAAAACAGAGGCGCTGTAGTATACTCTGCCGCAATGACAGCCCAAGGCACCATTGTCAGCATTAGTAGCCAAGGTTTAATTGAATATTGGCAGCAGTAACAGAGATAAATAGAGGCCCATATGGAGCACGTTTTGCAGAAGATTGACGACCTTGAAATGAAGCTTTCTTTTCAAGACATCACCATTGAAGAACTTAATCAAGAAGTGATTAAACTCAATACATTAGTTGCCAGACTACAACAGCAAATGCTATTAATGGTCAACAAAATGCAAGCTATGGAGCCAAGTAATATGGCATCCCAAGCCGATGAAACACCGCCACCGCACTATTAATATCGTCATACTCAATACCATGACAACACACGTGTGGTTGGGCTCATTGGTAAATAGCTTGTCATTGCTCCCCTTAACGATTAGCAGGCATACATGAACTTAAATCAACACCTCACAATAGCCACAACAGGCGATGATATTCTCACGCTGACAGCTGAGCCTGTGACGGTGTTTGACGATAAATTGCGTGCATTGGCCGATAGCATGCTTAGCACCATGCTTAATGCTAACGGTGTCGGTATCGCGGCCACACAAGTGTTTAGCCCAGTGGCAATGTTTATCATGGCATCCAATCCAAATGAACGCTATCCAGATGCCCCAGTGATGTCGCCAACTGTAGTCGTTAACCCCAAGATATTATCAACCTCAGCGGCCACAGAAGCTGGCATTGAAGGCTGCTTATCCATCCCGGGGCAACGCATAAGTATTGTGCGTCATAGCCAAATTGAAGTGCAATACCAATCACTTGACGGACAATGGCAACAACAAGTGTTAAACGGTTTTGTTGCGCGTATTTTCCAGCATGAATATGACCACCTGCAAGGCATTACTTTACTTGAACGCATTGACTTAATGACGTCTCAACCAGAGGTGATGCCATGCTAAAATCACTCTCTATAGCGTTTTTACTCATGGTCGGGCTGTCGGGTTGTGCTTATAACAGTGTGTTTGTCAATTATCCCTCACAAATCGCCCCGTATAAGCAGCAGTTGAGTAGTGACTCTCCAGCGGCAAATATCACCGATTTAGCTGACAATATTAGCGGCAATGATGGCCTGCTCTATGCCCAAGAGTCGGGACGAATTATGCAAATTGCCGGCGATTTTGAGCGCAGTAAAACCTATTATCAACAAGCGATTTCGGCATATCAAGCCTTTGACGACAAAGCTATTATTAGTGCTAGCAAACTCGGCTCTGGCGCAAGCAGTTTATTACTAAACGACAATGCCATACCTTATCGCGGCCCAGGTTATGAGCGCATTATGGTGCACCAGTATCAAGCATTTAATTATTTATTTAGTGGTGATGCACAAGGCGCATTAGTCGAAGTGCGCCGCAGTAATGAGCTGCAAAGCATTGAGCAAGCGCGTTATCAAAAATCGCAAAAGTCAGTACAAAATATGGCGAATGGCACCATCGATGCGCAAATGGCGCAATTGGGCCAATCTGCTGGGAGCGTCACCAGTTCATTTTTAAATGCATATAGCTACTACATAACCGGCTTACTGCACGAACTGGCTAACGAGCCAAACGATGCATTTATTGATTACCGTAAAGCCGCGCAAATCACCCCAGACAATCGTTACTTGCAACAAGATTTAGTCCGCTTAGCCAAGCAATTGGCCATGCCTCAATTTGATGAGTTTCAACAACGTTGGGGCGATGCGGTGATGCCAACGGCTGGTCAAGGCCAAGTGGTATTCATTGTTGAGCGAAGCTTTGTGCCAGAAAAACAAAGTATTACTGTACCGTTTCCGATTAATGGCAATATACAAAGTGCGTCACTCGCCACATATCAACCGCAACGACAATTAACCACGACAAGTCTAATTCAAGGCTTGGGTGATAATCTAGAAGCGCAAAACATTGCCAATATCGACGCATTAGCGATTAATGCCTTAAAAGAAGACCTACCTGCAGCGTTATTTCGCCAGGCAGCAAGGATTTACGCCAAGTACGAATTAAATCAAAGTGTGCAAAGTAGTAGCCGACGAGCCAACAATCAAGTTGATGCTGGCGCACTTGTGATGCAAATTTTTAACGTGATTAGCGAACAAGCAGACCGCAGAAGCTGGTTAACCTTGCCGCGCCAAGCACAAATAGCAAAGCAATTTATCGATGCTGGCGACTACGATATTCGCTTAAATAACAGCCAAAATGTGAAAATTGAAGTAAAACCAAGCCGTACAACATTAATTTGGGCAATAGAGACTGGAAATCGTACCCGTTTTTATTCGATAATCATCTAATAGATGATAACCCTTATCAACTGTCACTCATCACCAATGGAATTTATTATGAAAAACTTGAAACTGATATTTGTGTTAGCCGCAGTGATAGGGCTGAGCGCCTGTCAATCTAAAGTAGAATACGGCGATGCTACTGAAGTCGAAACTGTTAACGAAAACTTTGGATCAACTGATCTGCAAGACATTGCTGCTAAAATGGTCGACAGCATGATGACATTCCCACCAGTGGTTGTCATTACCCAAAATAATCGTCCGATTATATTTGTCGATAAAATTAAAAACAAAACCTCTGAGCATATTGATACCGAGTCTGTTACCGACACGATTAGCAACAAGTTACTCCGTTCTGGTAAGTTCCGTTTTATCGACATGACAAAAGTCGATACTGTGCGTAAACAACTAGATTATCAAAATAATGCTGGCATGGTAGACCCAACAACCGCGATTAAATTTGGCCGTCAAATTGGCGCGCAGTACATGTTATACGGCAACTTATCGAGCATCGTTAAGCAAGATGGCAGCACCAAAGACGTGTACTACAAAATGACCATGCGCTTAATGGATCTTGAAACAGGCTTAATTGAATGGTCTGACGAAAAAGAAATTCGTAAGGTTAAATCGAAGTCATTTTTAGGCTTGTAATATACAAGCACATAGCAATAAAGCCGACATTGATGTCGGCTTTTTCATACACCCAATAATAAGTTAGGAACACTAACGTGAAATTGTTATCCACTGAATTGTTTAGTCCACGGGTTATTAAAACCGCTTTTGTTGCATTATGTTGTGCCAGCGTGTTCAGCTGCAGTAGCTCACTTTCAACCTCATCGTTACAACGTGACGGTTCGGCTTATATCAGCCAGGTGCAAGCGCAAGCACGTGCCAATGTGGTATCAAATGTACAATACGATTTAACCTTCTTTTTAAGTGAACACAGTCAATTCAGTGCCATCTCGACAGTACACTTTGACCTAAGCAGTGTGCCTAAATCGTTAACGCTCGATCTCAATAAAGCCAACATTAAACAATTTATCATTAACGGCACCAAGGTATACCCTAACTACAACGGCGCTTACATCGTTATTAATCAAAGTTTATTGGTGAGCGGCAACAACACTGTTGCAGTCGAGTTTACTCGTGAGCACAGCACCAATGGCGAAGGTTTACATCGCTTTGTTGACCCAATAGACAGTAAAGTTTACTTATACTCGCATTTTGAGCCTGCGGCCGCGCAACAAATGTTTGCCGTGTTTGATCAGCCAGACTTAAAAGCCACCTACCAAATTAATGTACACGCGCCCAAAGACTGGCAAGTGATCAGCGCCATGCGTGAAACTAATGTGGTCGATCAAGGCGATACCAACCTGTGGACCTTCCCTGTTACGCCTAAATTAAGCCCATATAACTTCTCGATGCATGCGGGCCCTTATAAAGTCTGGGAAGACAATTCTGGCCGCTATCCGATGCGCTTATTCTCGCGTCAATCGGTTGCCGAGCAAGTGACACCACAAGATTGGTTTACCTATACCAAACAAGGTTTAGACTTTTTTGACCGCTATTTTGGTATTCCTTACCCGTTCAAAAAGTACGATCAGGTGCTAGTGCCAGACTTTTTATACGGCGCGATGGAAAATGCGGGCGCAATTACCTTCTCAGAAGATCGTTTCTTATTTAATGCCAAAATGACCGCCGAACAAAAAGAGCGTTTAGCCGGGGTTATCATGCATGAAATGGCTCACCAATGGTTTGGTGATTTAGTCACCATGAAATGGTGGAACGGCTTATGGTTAAACGAAAGTTTCGCCTCATTTATGGGCACATTGGCCACCAGCGAAGCCACCGAGTTTAGCCATGCTTGGCGCACCTTTTATGCCTCTGGTAAACAAGCGGCATATCATCAAGACAGCTTAGTCACCACTCACCCAATTGAAGTACCTGTAGCCACTAGCCAAAATGCATTTGATAACATTGACGCCATCACCTATCAAAAAGGCGCCTCGACCATTAAACAGCTGCGACATCTTTTAGGCGAAGAAATTTTCCGCAGTGGCGTTAGCCAATATTTAAAACAATACAGCTATCAAAATGCCGAACTCAACGATTTTATTAACAGTTTAGCCAAAGCCAGTGGCCGCGATTTATCGCTATGGACCAAAGAATGGTTATACGCAGCAGGCGTTAACACCATCAAGGCGCAATACACTTGCCAAGGCAATCAAATAGACTCATTTGCAATAATACAAACCGCAGAAGACAGCCAACACCCAACGTTACGTGAGCAACGTGTACAAATTGGATTGTTTAGCAAGCAACGTTATGGCTTAGAAATGCTGCAGTCTATTGCGGTAACTTATAAAGGGGCTTATACCGAAGTCAACGAATTGATTGGCGAGATTTGCCCAGATTTAGCCTATCCAAACTACGACGATTGGGGTTTTGTTAAAGTCGAATTAGATCAAAAATCATACACGACCGCCAAACAATTACTGAGCCAAGTGAGCGATCCGTTATTACGTTCGATGTTATGGCAAAGTATGTGGGACAGCGTGATTGACGGTAAAACATCACTGGATCAATTCTTAAATATTGCCCTGATTAATGCGCCGCTCGAAAAAGATTACACCATTTTAGGTCAAGTGCTGGATAACATGCAGCGAGCCAAAAACTACCTTGACCTTATGGCGCCGATGCATGCCAGTTATAACAGCAAAATATCAAAAGCACTTAGCCAAATGAGTTTGCGTATGAGCATGGAAAGCTACCGTAATCGTGATTTTCAACGTCGTTGGTTCGATGCCTACATCAGCTTATCAAGCCACGGCGATGCGCTTGAGCATATTCAATCGTTACTGCAAAGCAAGAGCCACATTAAAGGCTTAAGCATAGATCAAGACTTACGCTGGGCCATGATCCGCCAGCTAAACCGTTATGATTACGGTGATGCTCAAGCATTCTTGGCTAAAGAGAAACACCTTGATCAATCTGACTCTGGTGAAAAGGCCGCGATTGCAGCCGAAGTTGTCCGCCCACAATCATCCCTTAAGCGCCAGTGGTTAAATACCATTGAACATAACGACAGCATGGCATTTTCAAAGGTACGCGTTGCTATGTATAACCTTTATCCTGCCGAGCAAAAGCTATTGAGTGCAGCCACTGCCGATCAACGCTTTGCAAACTTAGCGCTAATGGACGATAAAGGGCCGGTGTTTATGCGCAGCTTTGCAGCGCAATTAATTCCAACCGATTGCAGTTCAAGCAATATTGATGCTATTAGTCAGGTGTTAAACAGCGAAACCGGTTTATCAAAACTGGCCAGACGCGCACTGCTTGAAACTCGCCAACAAGAACAGCGTTGTGTGAGCATTAAGCAAAAGCTCAATTAACAGCCTTAATTGAGCAGCCTTAATTGAGCAGCCTTTTAAAACGTAAAAAGCCGGAGCAATCCGGCTTTTTTGTTAGTGAAATTAGCCTGTACGCAATGCTAATATTTTACCGATATCCAATGGTGGCTTAAATTGACTAAAAGCGGTGTGCTGTTGATCAATGGCATAGATTGACATTCTGTCGGCTAGCTCATTACCTTCAATGCCGATATGGGCTGCAACATGTTGAATGGTGAGCTTATCTTTAATCGCATCATAAAGTTCATGCGCTTGTTTAATAATATCTAGGTTAGCGATTTCGCCACCTTTGCGGGTCCAGCCTTTTGACTTCCAACCGTAAGCCCACTCGCTAATGCACTTAATAGAATATTGCGAGTCACTCATAATCTGCACGCTATGCCCGGCATCTAAAGCCGTTTTAGCCATCAATAAGGCTTGATGTAATGCATTAAGCTCTGCGGTATTGTTGGTGCCATTAGGGTTGAATGAACCATACCATAGCTCGGCAAGTTGAGCTTGACGATATACTGCAATACCAGAACCCGCTTTACCCGGATTGGGCTCACAACCGCCATCGGTGTAAATCACTACATCAAACTGCGACAGTACCGCATTGTTAGACGCTTGGGTTGCAGTACTGGTGCTCGTTTTCGCCTTAGGGCTTGTCGTTTTAGTGACCGATGATTTAGCGGCTGCCTTGCCAATACTGCTGTGCGGCGACTTGGCAAAAGCCGCTTTTGCTTCAGCTTCAGTGGTAAAGGATTTGTATTTAGCCTGAGGAAACTTATCAACGGAACGTTTGGTCACATCCCAGCTGGTAAAAATACCCGTTTCGCGCCCTGCCCAAACTACATAATACTTCTTTGCCATTGTGGTTTATCCTTGCCAAATTCACATCATGCCACGATTAATTTTGGCTTTAAAACAAAACCTACAACATAGGCAGGTTTTGCTGATTGTTTATTCAAATCAATCAAAACAACAACGCACAATATGACTAGTTGACGATAATCGGGCCATCGATATGCTGATGATTCACCCCGCCCGAGCCTGCGCTCACAATCTCAAGTCCTTTAGTATTACTGACATTAATGCCACCAGAACCATCACTAATGGTGACTTTACCGTTAACCTGATCGATATTAATCGAGCCCGAACCATCGCTCACCTCAATATCACCTACCACTTGTGAGATGTTGATAGAGCCAGAACCGTCTTGCAAGGTCACATCACCATTCACATTTTTCATATTAATTGAACCAGAACCATCAGCCAGCGTCACTTCGCCGACATGGTCCATCACAATGCTACCGGAGCCGTCTTTAAGTTTAATGGCGGCCGCTACATCAGTTATCTTAATCGAGCCAGAACCGTCGGTAATATCTAGTGCTAAAGCCGTTGGTACAGTCAGTAACACATCGATAAAAGGAGATTGCTCCATAAAACCGTCAGACTGAATATCGGCAACAAACATGCCATTGTCGCCTTGTTTGTTTAAGGTTAATTCAATCTCAACATCGTCACTGTCTTTATCGGTATAAATATCGGCCGTGACTTCAATGTGTGTTTGCCCCTCTACCCCTTTAACGGTTAATTTACCCGCGCCAGTATTAGCCACTAATTGGTTTAGTGATTGGCTGTCTAGGGTCATTTTTTGTTGGGTATGAGTTAGTTCTGCATTCACGTCGGCAGAATCTGTTAACGAGAATATCGACTCAGCTTCAGTGTATGACGCGCCAAAAATCGTCGCACCTAATACTAAACCTACAGTTAGGCTAATAGTCGCAATACGAATAGACATAGGTTAAATTCCTTTTAAAAGAGATTCGAAATAGAATAGGCTGATACACAAGGTTAGTCGCAAACTGACTAATACATATCATCACCATATATAACTATCACTAAGCAGGTTTCATACCAAAAAAGTAAGCTGTTGTTTTAAATCGCTTATAATTATTTTATGATAATACTCATTGAGCTAAAAAATTAAAACTTCATCTAAAACAACACAAAGTGGTGAATATCACTACCCGATAAATCCAATATTGAATAACAAATATTGAACAACGAATAACGACAACTTATGACAACAATTCAACACGACCATCTTCATTGCATCGATATCATTGTCGGCTCTACCAATCCAGTAAAAATAAATGCTGCCAAAAACGCCATAGCGCAGTATTACCCCAACAGCACTGTGCGCTGCCAAGGTATGCATGCCCCCTCGCAAGTGGCAGAACAACCGATGACCGAAGCCGAAACCAAACTAGGCGCCATTAATCGCGCTCGATATTGCCAACAACAGGCACAAGCTGCAGACTTTTATGTAGCAATGGAAGGCGGCGTAGATCATTTTGATCATGGTCCAGCCACGTTTGCATATATGGCGATTATCAGTAATGGCACTTTATCGGTCGGCCGTAGCGCCAACTTACCCTTACCGTCGACCGTATATGATGCTCTAGCCGCGGGCGAAGAACTCGGCCATGTGATGGACCGAATGTTTAGCACCCAAAATATTAAACAAAAAGGCGGCGCGATAGGCTTGCTGACCCAAGGTTTAGCCACTCGTGAAAGCATTTATACTCAGGCGCTGTTACTGGCCATGAATCCCTTTATTAATGCGGAATTATTTAATGACTCAACACTCTAGTACTTTAAGCCACAGCGTCGATGCCATAATCCGTCCACTCACAGCACAAGATGATGCCGCGATAGCTGCTGTTATCCGTGAAGTGTCGGCAGAATACGGCTTAACCCCAGACAAAGGCTTTAGCGTGGCAGATAAAACCCTCGACAGCTTAAGTAAAGTGTATCAAGCACAAGGCTCACAATATTGGGTGATTAAATACCAAGGTAAGGTCGTTGGCGGCGCCGGCGTTGCAGCGCTTGCGGGGAATATTGGCGTGTGCGAACTGCAAAAAATGTATTTTAACCGCGCCATCCGCGGCCAGGGTATGGCCAAAAAGCTCACTCGTCAATGCATTGAATTTGCTAAAAACCAGCAATATCAATCAATGTATTTAGAAACGACAGCGGTGTTAGTTGAAGCCTTAGCGCTCTATGAAAAATTAGGATTTAAACACTGTCAGCATTTAGGCGAAACCGGTCACGATGCCTGCGAAATCGCCATGATAATGGACTTATAGCTAAAAAGCATTCCATTAATTTACCTACTACTCAGCTTACTTTAGAGTAATTTTTAAGCAGTCCTCTCCTAACCGTTTGATAGCGCTTTGCAAGGATGCAAAAGCTTGGTAGCCTAAAATTAAGCACATTCCATAGGAGGAAGGTAATGGAATATCAACGTATCGGACATTCTACGCTTGAGGTGAGTAAAATTTGCCTTGGGACGATGACTTGGGGTGAACAAAATACCCAAGCACAAGCTTTCGCTCAACTTGACTATGCCATTGGCCAAGGCGTTAACTTTATTGATACCGCTGAGATGTATCCAGTGCCACCCAAAGCTGAAACTCAAGGCGAAACTGAACGCATTTTAGGTTGCTACTTAAAAGCGCAAGGTAATCGTGACGAGCTCGTTATCGCCACTAAAATCGCCGCGCCTGGGGGCAAAGGCGACTATATTCGCGACAATATGGCCCTAGACTGGCGCAATGTACATCAAGCAGTGGATGATTCATTAAGTCGGTTACAAATCGACACCATCGATTTATACCAAGTGCATTGGCCTGACAGGAATACCAATTTCTTTGGCGAAATGATGTATGAGCACGATGAAGATGAACATTACACGCCTATTTTAGACACCCTTGAAGCCCTCGCTGAAGTCATAAAACAAGGTAAAGTCCGCTATATTGGGATTTCGAACGAAACCCCTTGGGGCTTTATGAAATACCTTAAGTTGGCTGAAAAGCACGATTTACCGCGTATTGTGAGTGTGCAAAATCCTTATAACTTACTCAATCGCAGTTATGAGATAGCCATGTCTGAAATCAGTCACCGCGAAGACGTACCACTACTGGCTTATTCGCCATTGGCATTTGGGATGTTGACGGGTAAATATGAAAATGATCAATGGCCGGAAGGCGCGCGCTTAACGGTATACAAGCGTTTTGCTCGTTACAACAGCACACAAGTTGCATTACAAGCCACTCAGGCCTATATCGACCTGGCGCGCGAGTTTGGCTTAACCCCAACAGAAATGGCCTTAGCGTTTGTTAATAGCCGTAAATTTGTGGCCTCTAACATTATTGGCGCAACAGACTTGCATCAGCTCAAACAAAATATCGACAGCCATAAAGTGACATTATCGACGGAATTAATGGTTAGGATTAATGAACTATCAACACTGTATCGTTTTCCTTGTCCGTAAACTCGCTGCATTAGGTTAATTGGCTCGCGGTTAACATTACGCTAATTGCCGACAAACCTTGCATTAGGCATCAAGATCACTGAAGATCTTGATGCCTTTAATTTTGATAAAGAACCCCATATTCATGAAGTCGATATCCCCATTGCCCTCGCAAGCGCCATTTGATCACCCTGCCATTCGCGATCAATTTCCGGCACTCAAACAGACCCTAGGCGATCATCCTTTATGTTATTTAGACACCGCCGCAACCAGCCAAAAACCTCAGGCTGTAATAGATGCAATGAATGAGTATTATCAGCTCAACAATGCCAATGTTCATCGCGCAGCGCACCAATTATCGGCTCGAGCTACCAGCCAATATGAAGCGGTAAGGCAGCAGGTTGGCCACTTTATAAATGCCGCAAAGCCGCAAGAAATTATCTTCACTCATGGCACGACTGAAGCAATCAATATGGTGGCATACGGCTTAACTGCGCACCTACAAGCTAATGATATTATTTTAATTGATACTGCAGCCCATCATGCCAACATCGTGCCCTGGCAAGAGCTTGCTAAACGCACCGGTGCGGTGATCAAACAGATCCCGCTGACAACTGACGCGCAACTGGATATAACCGTTTTTGATCAATTATTAGCCCTAAAACCTAAAGTGGTTGCCCTATGTCATGTGTCAAATGCCTTGGGCACATTAAACCCAGTCAATGAGCTAGTCGCAAAAGCCAAAGCCGTCGGCGCACTAACCTTAGTTGATGGCGCACAAGCTATTGCTCACCTTGATATCGATGTACAACACATTGATTGCGACTTTTATGTGTTTTCAGGCCACAAAATGTATGGCCCTACTGGTGTAGGTATTTTATATGGTCGTTTTGAACAACTAGATGCATTAACCCCCATGCTCACTGGCGGCGAGATGATCAAAACCGTTAGCTTTGATCGTACTGAATATGGTGAGTTGCCAAACAGACTTGAAGCGGGCACACCAGCCATTGCAGAAGTCATAGGCTTAGGCGCGGCAATCACATTCTTACAAGACATACCGCGCCAGCACATTAAAGCCCACGAACAACAGCTAATGGGTTATTTACAGCAACAACTGCTTAGCTTGGGTGATATAACCCTGTACGGCATTGCAGATAACCCACTGCATAATAATATTGGCTCTGTGGCGTTTAACGTAGCGAATGAGCATCACCAGGATGTTGGTATATTACTAGACCAACAAGCGGTTGCCGTTCGTTGCGGCCATCATTGTGCTATGCCATTAATGAGCGATCTTAATTTAGCCGGCTGCTGCCGCGCTTCAATTGGCATCTATACTAATAAGCAAGATATAGATCAATTTATTCATGCGTTAATTACGGTAAAAGAGTTACTGTTATAACTTGGCAACCTACGCGCTTTATGAGACAACACAGTTAATGACCCAAATTAGTGCAACTAATACACCAGAAAGTCAGTTATTTATCTCGTTACCTGCAGAGCTATCTACGGCAGTCACTCAGATAGAGCAAGCCAAAAACTGGCAAGACAAATATCGTCACATTATGCTACTCGGTAAACAATTACCGACATTAGCCGATGAATTCAAGCAAGCTGATGCTCAAGTTAAAGGTTGTGAAAGCCAGGCCTGGTTATATCATCATCAGCACAACGGCCAGCATTTTTATCTCGCTGACAGCGATGCGCGGATAGTCAAAGGACTGATTGCCATTTTACTTGTGGCAACCCAGGGTAAAACCACTGAACAAATCAGCCAATTCGAAGTATCAGCTTATTTTGATCGCTTAGGCCTTAGTGGCCAGTTAAGTCCATCACGAACAAATGGCCTCAATGCATTAGCCGAAGCAATAAAACGTTATGCAAAAGAGAGTGTCACCTAAAAAAGTGCCGCCAATATCGGCCTCAACTAAGGAATAATAATGACCCTAAAAGTCTGCAACCCAACACGCCGCCACATCATAAAAGGCCTTGGAGCAGCCACATTATTAAGTCCACTTTGTACGCTTCCTGCATGGGGAGCTCAATCTCACCGTCTGTATGTTGACGGGCTATCGTTTTTACCCAATGACATCAATGATGTTAAAGCCTCAAAACTCGATGCTTTTATTGCTGACATTTCTGCAATTGAAACCATCGAGCAAAGCGATGGCACCAAAAACTATAAACGCACTTATCAAGCCTGTATTAACAGCATTAAACAAGCAGCAAGCTCAGTTAATGCTAACCCTGACGTTTACTTGCAAGGCCTCACAGGCGCCGATATAGACAAGGCTCGAGCACAACAACGCACAGCAGTGTACTTTCAAATCCAAGGTGCTGATTGTGTTGAAGCCGATGGCATTTCAACCAATGGCAAGCCTCCACTTTGGCCACAGCTAGACTCACTGCATCAACACGGGTTGCGGGTATTACAGCTTACCCATCACTACGGTAATCGTTTTGCAGGTGGCGCATTAGACAACAATGGCAGCCAGGGCCTTAATGAGCCTCTTAGCGCTGCGGGTGTTGAGCTAATCGCAGAGCTTAATCAAAGAAACATTATGATTGATGTTAGCCACTCAAGCGAACAAACCGCGCTTGATACCGTCAAGGCTAGCCAATCACCTATTGTGCTAAGCCATGGCGCTGCGAGACATTTTGTCAATCATGCACGCTGCTCGTCAGACGAGGTTATTCGTGCAATAGGCGACTGCGGCGGTGTATTTGGGGTGTTTATGATGAGTTTTTGGCTCACAAACAACCCCACTCCAACCATAGAAGATTACATCGATCAGCTTGAATATGTCGCCAAGATCGGTGGTGTGGATTGCGTGGCGATAGCCAATGATTTCCCACTGCGGGGCCAAGAGAATTTATTAGCGTTAAACAACAATAATAGCGAAGGGGTAAAAGAGTACCTTGACTGGTGGCACAGTTTACAGAGTAGAAACGTACTCGGTTTTGATGTAGAACCTAAGCATGTGGTGATCCCAGAGTTTAATCATATCGATCGCATGAGCCGCATCGACGACGCACTCAAAAAAGCGCGCTTTAAATCATCTGATCGCGATCGTTTTATGGGCGGAAACTGGCAAAGAGTGATGAAAAAAGTATTGGTGTAAATTTAATATTAAGTTACTTAAAAGCTGAACATTAAGCTCAGCTTTTAAGTGATTGATTTCAAATTTGATAATCATTACATCAAATTTAAATTACCATTTATATACAATACTAAAGCAGATCATTCTGATATTTATAAAAAATACTATTTTCAACTATATTTTTTATCTCTGCATTTAACTCTTTATCTGTTGGTTTACGATTTAATGCATCTTGCTGGTCAAAATAGTTAAATAATTCAATCCGAGTGTTTGAAGCTCTCTTCTGGCAAAAACGCTCCGACTCTACCCAAATCGTTGGACTGCCTCGAGCTGGAGAATCATACCAATAACAATGAGTATAACCATTTATTCTGAGGTGTGAATCAAGCCAAAAACCATAAACACTACAAGTCAAAAACCAAGCAACCAATCCAAATCCGGCTGTTTTAACAAGCCACATCTGCACTTGAATAGTCAGTTTATTCACTAATCTTAGGTACAGTAAATAACAAGATACAATCAAAAATGGCACCACCCAAAACGCACCAATAGCAAAGCTTCTATGCCCGATATAAATAGCCTTTTCATTAATCTTTTCTAAAACACTATATTCTTCTATAAATCCTAAAAAAGTACCATAAATACCCAGGCAACATAAAAAAATTAAGAATATGGCTAAGAATTTATATCTCTTTTTATCACTATACTCATCGTGAATAATATCTGATTTATCACTCATTTAGGCTTCCATAAAAATAAGGGATCCCAAATAATTTATGTAAAAAACGCATAGGATCATGATTATAATCATCGATTAAACGATTAGCCTCAGCGCTCAACCTATCCCCATTATTAATAAGATTTTTTTCAGCCAATAACAATGATTGACTTATTTTATCTGACCAATAATTAGTGTCTATAAATAAATTAGTCACGACAGCCAGAACCACACCTACGATGACAATTACTACCATTGAACCAATAGTTAATGAAGCTGCTGTACCGGCGATACCTATCGCAGCCCAAGTAATCAATGAACTAGCAGAGACAATTGCAATATCAACGGCCATTCCACCAACAAAATGACGCCAAGTTCTGGTATCATTCATCATTTGCTCTAAAGAGTAAAATGCACCTGAAATCAGTATGGTAAGAATACTCCCCTTAGTAATAGATTTTAAGGCACCCAATTTACCAATCCCCAATGAAATAACTTTGGGATTGTTAGCCAAATAACGACTGCCGGTTAAATCTCTCCTTAAACGAGCATACCCTTGAAAAACAACGTAAGGTTGACCTGAATAGGTCACAGTCTTAAAAGCACTCCCACCTCGTTTCATCTCAATAGCCAGAGCACTCAGGGCGACTATATCTGTCATCAAGCAGGGGCTGAATAAGCTTCATAGGTTAATTGACATCTTATCGTTATTTCATCAATTTAGTGCAGCTTAAATTCCCGCACCCGCTATTTGTCTCGGTGGATTTAACACTTCGATTGCTTTTAAATAAGCTAATAAGCCATTCACTTGAGTACCAAGATCGCCTTTGCTGGTGTCTATGGTTAACTCAGCAGATTCAGGCACTTCGTATGGTGATGAAATACCGGTAAAGTTAGCAATTTCGCCTTTACGCGCTTTAGCATATAACCCTTTAGGATCTCGCGATTCACACACACTCAATGGCGTTGAAACATGGACTTCAACAAATTGACCTTGAGGAAATAATGCACGGACGCGATCACGCTCTTCGCGGGTGGGTGAGATAAACGCCGACAGTACCACTAAGCCTGAATCAACCATCAATTTAGACACTTCGCCCACACGACGTAAGTTTTCATCTCGGTCTTCAAGGCTAAAACCTAAGTCTTTACATAAGCCATGACGAACGTTATCACCGTCTAACAAATAGGTATGAAAACCATGCTCAAATAACGCCCTCTCTAAGGCGCCAGCAAGCGTTGACTTGCCAGAACCAGACAAACCAGTAAACCATAACAACACTGGGTTTTGGCCTTTTTGCGCCCCTCGGGCGGCTTGGTCTATCGAATGTTGATGCCAAACAATATTGCTCATAACAGCTCCTGATCTACGGCAATATACACCGCACGAAAACTCATACTAAAACGGGAAAAAATACGGTACAGCCATTAACACTATGGCGGAATACAAAACTGATAATGGTAAACCTAAACGCACAAAATCGCTGAGTTTATAGTTGCCCGCGTTGTATACCATCAGGTTAGTTTGATAACCGTAAGGAGAAATAAAGCTCGCGCTTGCGCCGAACACTACCGCCATAATAAATGGGCGAGGATCAACACCAAAGCTTATGGCTATCGCATAAGCGACCGGGAACGCTAACGCCGCAGCAGCATTGTTGGTTATCAGTTCAGTGACAATCAAAGTGATAAAATACACGCCAACAAAAGCAGCAAATACACCATAACCACTAAACACACTGAGTAAGCCCTGAGCCATTTGATCTGCGAGGCCTGTGGTGACCATTAGGTTGGCTAACCCTAACGCACTTCCGACGATAACCACCAACTCGAGCGGGAAGCGTCGTTTTAGTTCAGTTAACGTTACCGCGCCAATCGCCACATAGCTGAGCAGTAATAACACTAACCCTTTGGCTAAGGGTAATACTTCAAAAATGCTCGCTAAGATAGTTAATGCAAATCCCGCTAACACCCAATTACCACGTTTTTCATCTAACCGGACACTGAGGTCTAACCCACTAATGGCCGCAAAATCTGTGGTTAAATTGGGGCATTTTGAAAAACGATCGCCTGGGGTTAATAGCAATACATCTCCAGGCTGTAATACGATGTCACCCAGGCCACCCTTTAACGGCATATTGCCACGACGAATCGCCATGACTGCAGCGTCAAACACTTCACGAAATCGAGAGTCTTTTAAGCTCGTACCCACTAAACTTGATGATGGTGCTAACACCGCTTCCACCAAGTTTTGGCCTTTAGCGTGTTGCTTACCAAACCATTCTAAGCCATCAAATTGATGCAATAATTCGACCGACTCCACCGCGCCACTAAATCGCAATACATCATCTGCTTGCAACACCATTTGTGGCGGCACAGGACAAATGCGAATACCACTGCGTTCTAATTCAACTAAATACAGTTTTTTAAGTGCACGTAAGCGGTTATCGATAACACTATTGCCCACCAGGGTGGAGGTTTTAGCTACGTGAGCTTCAAGCAAATAAGGCAATGCCTCGTCTTCTGACTCTTCGCGTCTGTCGGGTAAAAAGTTAGCGAGAATGGTCAGTAAAGTTAATCCACCCACCACCAACAGTGCACCCACCTGTGAAAATTCAAAAAAACCTAATGGCTTTAAGCCCGCATTTTCCACAAATGAGTTAACAATAAGATTGGTTGAGGTACCGATTAACGTTAACGTGCCACCTAAAATGGCAGCATAGTTTAACGGTAATAACAGCTTAGACGGTGCATGTGCTTGGTTTCGGCGCACAACACCAATAAGCGAAGCCACAACGGCAGTATTGTTAGTAAACGATGACAACAATGCTGTCGAGACACCGAGTTTAGCTAGGGTTGAAAACAGCGAACCTTTACCAATCACTTGGCTTAATTTACCTAACAAAGAGGTTTTCTCGAGCGCTGTGGCGGCAAGCACCAAGAGCACAAGTGTGATTAAGCCGTTATTGGTAAAACTACTCAGGCTGACATTTAAATCCACCAACCCGAGCATGTAACACAATAATGAAGCGAAAAAAAACATGGCGGCCGGAGTAGCAAGCCCAGCAAGGAGCCCGCCGACCAGTGCTAACAAGATAATCGCTAACAACCATATTTCGCTCATTAATTATTTTCCAAGTACGCTAATATCGCGGGCATTCCAGTGTGGATAATGCTTACGGACCAACGCATTAAACTCAATTTCAAATGCACTAAATTCAGTATTGGTTTGCTTATCACCTTGATGACCACTCACAACCATTACGGCTGCGACTGTCGCATTTGATAAACGGTCGATTAAAATCATTCCGCCAGTATCGCGCACTAAGCTGTATGCATCTAATACAATCGATTCTGTAAGATCTAACTTAACTCTCGCGATGGTGTTTAAGCTCAACGTAGTCGCTGCACTGCGTTCAAGGGTATTTACATCGGTAACATATTCGATTTCACTGACAACAGCTTGAGTCTTTTTACCCGCCACTTTTACATCGTATAACTGACCGATTTGTAATGGCTTTTCATCCATCCACACTAAGTCTGCCACGATATGGTTAGCCATTTCTGGTGCACTGTCTGGTTTCGCTAACAAATCACCACGAGAGATATCAATTTCATCTTCAAGGGTAATAGTCACAGCTTGACCTGCTACAGCCTCTTGCAAGTCACCATCAAAGGTCACAATGCGTTCAATCTTGCTGCGCTTGCCTGAAGGAAGTGCGACAACTTCATCACCTACATTAAGCACACCAGAAGCTAATGTGCCTGCAAAACCACGAAAATCTAGGTTAGGGCGAGAAACATACTGCACAGGAAAACGAACCGGTAACTCGCTAAGCTCGCGCTGAGTATCAATCGTTTCAAGTAGTTCCAATAAGGTACCACCTTGATACCAATCACACTGCGTGCTGCGGTTAACCACGTTGTCGCCATTTAATGCTGATAACGGCACGTAGTGAATATCTAAGTCGCCGAAGTCTTTTACGAAGTCAGCAAAATCTGCCTGAATGTTATCAAATACAGTTTGATCAAAACCCACTAAATCCATCTTGTTTACTGCGACAACAAAGTGACGCAAACCAAGAAGTGAAGCAATAAACGCATGACGTTTAGTTTGCGTTTGAACGCCGTAACGCGCATCAACCAAAATAACAGCGAGGTCGCATGTAGACGCACCGGTTGCCATGTTACGAGTGTATTGCTCATGGCCAGGCGTATCGGAAATAATAAACTTACGCTTTTCGCTTGAAAAGTAACGATAAGCCACATCAATCGTAATGCCTTGCTCGCGCTCTGCTTGCAGGCCGTCAACTAATAACGCTAAATCGATCGCTTCACCTGTGGTGCCCATTTTAGCGCTGTCATTTTTTAAACTGGCTAGCTGGTCTTCGTAAATCTGAGCGCTGTCATGCAGTAAACGGCCAATTAAGGTACTTTTACCATCATCAACACTGCCACACGTTAAAAAGCGTAATAAGCCTTTATTTTGTTGTAAGGCTAAGTATTCTTTTACACCATGCAGCTGGATCTCTGCTGCCATGCGGTCGGTATTTGCTGTTGCTTTATCCATCATCTCTCTCACTCAAATTAGGTCTAGTGGCGTTGCCCGCGGGGTTAATTAGAAATAACCTTGACGTTTCTTGTGCTCCATCGACGCACTTTGGTCCGAGTCGATTAAGCGGCCTTGTCGTTCACTTGAGCGAGTAAGCAACATCTCTTCAATAATTTTCTCTAACGTATCAGCTTCAGATGGCATCGCGGCTGTTAACGGATAACACCCTAAGGTTCTAAAACGCACGCGCTCAACAGACTCAACATCACCGGCTTCTACAGGCATACGGTCATCATCTTTCATGATGAGCTGTCCGCCTTTATTCACCACAGTGCGAGGTGCGGCAAAATATAACGGTACAATTTCAATGTTTTCTTGATAGATATATTGCCAAATATCCAACTCAGTCCAGTTAGACAATGGGAATACACGAATGCTTTCGCCTTTGTTTACCGCGCCGTTATAAGTGCGCCATAATTCTGGACGTTGGTTTTTAGGGTCCCAACGATGGTGTTTGTCACGGAACGAATACACACGTTCCTTAGCGCGAGACTTTTCTTCATCACGACGGGCGCCACCAAAAGCAGCATCAAAACCGTATTTGTTTAACGCTTGCTTTAAAGACTGGGTTTTCATGATGTCAGTGTGTTTAGCACTTCCATGGGTAAAGGGTCCAACACCTTGCTCAACACCCTCTTGGTTGGTATGAGTCAATAACTCAAAACCAAACGCCTTAGCTTGGGCATCACGAAAAGCGATCATCTCTTTAAATTTCCAACCGGTATCGACGTGGAGCAACGGGAATGGAATTTTGCCTGGATAAAACGCTTTGCGTGCAAGGTGCAGCATCACCGATGAATCTTTACCTATCGAATACATCATGACAGGGTTATCAAACTCGGCGGCAACTTCGCGGATGATCTGGATGCTTTCAGCTTCCAGTTGTTGTAAATGGCTTAACGAACGGCCTGCCATGATGATTCTCCATTACCTAATATGCTGTCTACACAGCGGGTTAAAATTGTGTGACTACAGCGCTTTGGCTGCAGCCTCTAAATCGATCACATGTTGTTCAGTGTTGGGCTCAAACCAGTGTAAAGTGTCTGCTAACTCAACCACTTCGCCAATGATCATTAATGCTGGCATGTGTAATGCGGGATCGGCTGCTAACTGTGCAAGCTCGCCTAATTTACCAATAAAGCGCTGTTGCGATGATGTCGTGGCTTTTGACACGATAGCCACAGGTGTATCAGCGCTTCTACCTGCGCCAATGAGCCCTTCGCTAATAATATTGGCATTTAAAATCCCCATATAAACCACCAGGGTATTGTTAGGATTGGCATAACCTTGCCAATCCATTGGGCGGCTGGCTAACTGGCAATGTCCGGTAATAAACGTGACACCTTGTGCATAATCACGATGTGTTAACGGGATACCGGCATAAGCAGATGTACCGCTGGCAGCGGTAATGCCCGGTACAACTTCAAAGGCAATGCCTGATGCCACTAATGTTTGTAGCTCTTCGCCACCACGACCAAAAATAAATGGGTCGCCACCTTTTAAACGCACTACGTTTTTACGGGTATACGCTTTTGTCACTAATAGCTGATTAATTTCATCTTGGGCGGCACTGTGTTTACCCGCGCGCTTACCTACGGCAATTTTTTCAGCGCTGTTGGGAATAAGATCTAAAATATCCTGGCTCACCAATGCGTCATATAGCACTGCATCAGCGTTTTTAAGAATGCGATAGGCTTTTAGGGTTAATAGCTCAACGTCACCAGGACCTGCGCCAACTAACCATACTTTGCCTTTGGCCTTCTGACCCGGCATCGATACTAATTCCATCACATCTACCTCAAGATAATTTACTATGTTCAAATATAGCGGTTTCTATATTCCATATACAATAGTAAAAAGTTAGTTTTTATAACCAAAAAGAATAAGCCGTAAATTAATCTATTTACGACACCAAAACGTATAAGCTACCCCGATAAGCACACAAAAACGAACTTTGTTCGACAAAAGCGGCACAATTGATAACAATGTGTATCAAAGAATTCATACTGACTATTTTGCTAATGGATAATGCAATGAAAAAAAGCACGCAATACCTTGGAATGTCACTGTTAATGCTTGGCAGTATCAATAGCGCATTGGCTGAAGATTCACTAGTAGAAGAACGTGTTAAAAGAGAACTTGCTACCTCAGAAAAGCCTTTTGTGCTCACGCCGCATAAAGCTAACTACTTGTTGCCGGTTACGTATCAAACCAGAACGAACCCTGCACCATTTGAAGCGAAATACCCCGACGACGACATTAACATTGATAAGTTAGAAGCTAAGTTTCAAATCAGTTTTAAGTTTCCGGTTTGGTATAACGTGTTTGGCGACAACGGCCATTTATTTTTTGCTTATACTAATCAGTCCTATTGGCAAGTGTACAACCAAGATGCTTCGTCGCCGTTTCGTGAAACTAACCACGAACCTGAAGTGTTTATGCTGTTTAACAACGACTGGAAAATTGGTGGTTTTACTAACTCATTTTTAGGAGTTGGTGCAGTGCATCAATCTAACGGCCAAACGACTGAATTATCGCGCAGCTGGAACCGCATTTACGGCAGTGCCGTATTTGATAAAGGCCCATTCGCGCTAGGATTAAAAGTCTGGTGGCGTATTCCCGAAGACGAGAAAGAAATGCCTAATTCAGCTGATGGCGATGATAACCCTGATATTAACGACTACATGGGTAACTTTGAGCTCACGGGTGTGTATGGCCTAGATGAGCATCGTTTTACGATGTTACTGCGTAATAACTTTGAATCGCCAAATCGTGGTGCAGTCGAGTTAACCTGGAGTTATCCTATTATCGGTAATCTGCGAATATATACTCAATACTTTAATGGTTACGGCGAAAGCCTTATCGACTACAACCATCATAATCAACGTTTTGGTATTGGTATTGCGTTAAACGATATTTTATAACTCACCTGAATTTAGGTTAAAGACAAAAAAGGTGACCTCATTCGGTCACCTTTTTATTTGCTTGTTGAGGCTGGTTTTGAACTACTCAGCGCTGGCTTTGCTGTTCACTTTAGAACCAATCACAATGCCTTTATCAGTAAAGTCGACAGACATCTTTAACCGCATGTCGTAATCTTTTAATACCGATAACTCTTCTGGCATTGGCTCACCGCTCATTTCAATCATGTCCACTAACGGCATAAACATTTTTTGATAATCGACGGCAAAATCAAAGAAGCCATTCGCGTCTAATGTTTGCGTGTAAAGGCCATCAGCCAGTTCGGTGCCTCTGTCGCCAGTGTAAACCACAAGGTGATTACCTTTAATAGCCACTTTCGCACTGACACCATACTCTGGAGGTAACATCAACATTGGAGTGATATCAACTGGGTCGCCATTGTCTTTAAGATCAATACTCGCCAACGGTGGAAAGAATGGCTTAGCCATATCAATTAACATCATTGGATTATCAGCCGAAATACTGATTAAGGCATCAAGCTTCTCAAAGCTTGGTTCACCATTGGTTTCTGCTAACTTGTAATCAGCTAGCGTCACACTAATACCTTTAACACCGTTGGCCATGCCGGTCATCATGCCGACCATTGCAGGGTTTAATTCATCTAGCTCACCTTGCATTTGTGCAAGAGCTTCACACTGATAAGATGGCGCTTGTAAGTCTTTCCATATTTCATTCAATGCTGGCGCTAATTGATTAACATCAATGCCTAATCCAAGCGATAAAATATTTTCGTGGTCGCTATTATTAAACGCCGGAATAAAGCCGCGCATTTTGTTCAACGCAGACAGAATAACTTGGTTATTACTTTCAACCACAACCGCAGCATCAATGGTGCTTTCTGCACGGCTAATAGAGTAACTGTTGAGCCCCATTACTGTGCGCGGCCAGTTAGCTGCAATAGCCGAAAACTCCGCTTGGCAAGTCGGTGTTTTAAGCTCAGCCAGTGGGTCTTCACCTTGTGCTGCAGCCATTTTGCTAATTTGTTTAGCCAGCATGTTGCCGTCGGTGGTTGTTAATCCTTTAACCAGTTCAACATGGTTAATGAAGCTAATGCTGTCTTGCATAAAACCGTGTGTTTTAGCGATGTCTTGTAACATCGTGGTACCACTTAGTGGGTTATCGACTTTTTTCTCACCAAGTGCGGTTTCAAGCAGCGCCACATCATTTACTGAAGTATTTAACGTGACCGTTAACCAACCTTGCTTTTCAGAAAAGATAATACTGATTTGCTCTTTGTCATCGGCATCGGTTAACGCATAGGCGCGGTATTCACTGTCGCCAGCCTTACCAGTGGTATGCACTAAACCACTGTCTTGCTCTGCACGGTCAAGCTCAGCCCAAAATGCAGTAGGATTGCTTAGCTGAGTTTTCATCACAGGCAATGCACCGAGTGTATAAAAATAGCTTTTTATCGAATCAGCTAAACCATAAGTGCTAAGCAATGCATCTGGTGTAGGCAGTAATGTCATGTATTGCTTGTATAAGCTTACAAAGAAGCGCGCTTGTGGGCTTGAGCTATCATCAATTTGCAGTAACTCATCAATGTCCTGAGCTTGGTAATTACCCGCAATGCTATATAAATAGTCTTTTAGTGGGAATGGCGCTAATTGTCCTGAAAACGCTAATGTGTCTGCGGGGATGTAATCAAGCATGGGGTCACTTGTACTTACCGAACCACCTTGTTGTGTTAGTAAATATCCACCAGCACCGACGGCTAATACCACAGCAGCAATTGCCATTTTATTCATCTATAAACTCCAATTTATATGACTGTTAACTCTTCCTTGAAATGAGTTAGCGTTAAAATTCTTTAAGTGTGAATTATCAATTACATCGATAAACAGCGGATTAATTTAACATTAATTGAGTCATTTGGCATCTGCTGAGGCCTAAACACAAAAAAATAAACAAAATAATAACAATTAAATTAGACGATAGCTGAGCAAAACAAATGATGACGTAGAGAGAGGAGATGTGATTTAACGATTAAGAGGCTACCCGATAACCCATGTACATCAGGGTTATCGGGGCTAACTCAAATGATTGCTTATACGCTAACAAGTCAATCAAAGTGCTCGAGGATGCGAGCGAAGCTTTTGAAGGTACGTGGATTGCAAAAACAATCCCAAAACGTCGACAAAAACCGTCTACGGGAACATCTAAATCTAGACTACTATCGGCATCGATGCATAAAAATTTAAATAAAATTTAACGTTTTTATTTATCGCGATTATTTCATCTAAACCGTCATGTGGAATGTGGGCGATTGTTACCTCTATTTTCGCAGACCCACACTCGGTTTTTCGCAATCATATGGACGCAAAATTGAATAATCGTTCTACCAAGCTGCGCTAACAATTCAAACTTTTGCATGACAAAAATCACGGGGAGAAAAAGAGGATATAACCAAGCAGTAAAACGAGGATAAAAATTTGATTATCATCCATCTGCAAATTGCAGATGGATGATATAACACGATAATATTCTATCGCGCGGATGAAAGAGGTTAAGCTAGATATCGAAGTGCAGACCACATTCTCGCTGTAAACCATTAAAACGAGTTTCTTCTTCGCTCATACCAAGCTCAAGTGGTTTACTTGAGTGAGTATCGCCTACCGACACATACCCCTGCTCCCATAATGGGTGATAGGGTAAGTCATGTTCAGTTAAGTACATGTGCACGTCTTTGTTGCTCCACTCAATGATGGGCAGCAACTTAAAACGTTTGCCACTAATAGCTAAAATAGGCAATGCTTCACGGGTGCTAGACTGACTGCGACGTAACCCCGCAAACCAGGTGCTCACATTGAGCTCAGCTAATGCACGCTGCATAGGCTCAACTTTATTGATGCGGTTATACTTTTCTAGGCCATCAATCCCCTGCTCCCAAAGCTTACCAAAACGCGCTTCTTGCCACGCTTGAGTTTGCTCAGCCTGGTACACGTTAAGATTGAGATTTAAGCGCTCAGTTAACTGATCAATAAACTGGTATGTCTCAGGAAACAAATAGCCCGTATCGGTTAAAATCACTGGGATATCACTTTGCGCTTGAGTGACCATATGTAACATCACTGCGCCTTGAATACCAAAGCTTGACGATAACGCATGCTCGCCCGGTAAATACGCTAGCCCCCAAGCAACCCGCTCCTGAGCCGTTAATCCCGCTAAAAACTGATTAATGCTTTCCAGCGCGGCCACTTGCTCAGCTTTAGGCGCTGATAACAACTCCTGCAGTTGAGCGGGTGTGACACTATGATCGACGCCTGCACCTTTCGATGCAGTCGTTACCACTTCATTAGGCATGAAAATCCTTAGCGGCGTCTATTACCGCCTTCACAACGCCAATGCGCACTGTGAAGTTACCAAAGGTTTCGCCAGCATCACGCTCTGTGGCGTAGCGGCCAAACAAGGCATCCAATTCAGCTAAAATTTCAGCCTCTTGAATGTTTTCTTTATGCATTTTGTTTAAACGCGTGCCTTCAAAGCTGGCGCCTAAATACAAGTTATAACGACCAGGGGCTTTACCCACTAAGCCGATTTCAGCCGCAAATGGACGAGCACAGCCGTTTGGACAACCGGTCATACGCACCACGATTGATTGCTCGCTAATGCCATGCTTAGCCTGCAGCGCATCGATGTGATCGATAAACTCTGGGAAATAACGTTCAGCTTCTGCCATCGCTAATGGGCAAGTTGGTAATGCCACACAAGCAATTGAATGCCCGCGAGTGCCACTTAGCACCTGGCCTAATAAGCCGTGCTTGCGCGCTAAACCTTCGATTTCAGCTTTATCTTCTGCTGAAACGCCGGCAATAATCATGTTCTGATTAGATGTCATGCGGAAATCGCCTTTGTGGATTTTGGCAATTTCACGTAAACCGGTTTGCAAGGTTTGACCCGGCATATCTTTAATACGACCACTTTCAATAAATAACGTTAAGTGGAATTTATTGTCGATACCTTCAACCCAGCCATAACGATCGCCGCGATCGCCAATGATCACATCACGTTTAGGCTCAAACTTAACCCCAGCACGTTTCTCAACTTCGGCTTTAAACGCATCATAGCCATGGTCAACAATGGTGTATTTTAAACGCGCACGTTTACGCACAACACGGTTACCCCAGTCACGTTGAACGGTCATTACCGCTTCGGCAAACTTGGTGACATCAGCCGTTTTAATAAAACCAAAGTCGTCCGCTAAACGCGGGAAGGTTTCAACTTCACCGTGGGTAGAGCCCATGCCGCCACCCGCTACCAAGTTAAAACCAATTAACTCGCCAGCTTCTGCTACTGCGATAAAACCAAGATCGTTTGTATACACGTCTACATCGTTATGTGGCGGAACCGCAACAGCCATTTTAAATTTACGTGGCAAATAAGTTTTGCCATAAACCGGCTCTACCGTTTCGGTGCCTAATAGCTTTTCTTCATCTAACCAAATCTCAGCATACGCGCGAGTGTGTGGTAATAAATGGTCAGATAAATGCTTGGCAACCGCATAAGCCTGCGCATGTAACTTAGACTCAACTGGGTTTGGGTTACACATCACATTACGGTTTACGTCACCACAGGCGGCAATAGAGTCTAGCGCAGCGCGATCAAGACCCTGGATCAAGGTTTTTAAATTACGCTTAGGAATGCCGTGGTACTGAAACGTTTGACGTGTGGTTAAACGAATGCTGTTTGAGGTGGTTAGCGTAGATGAAATTTTATCCACTTCTAACCACTGCTGTGGGGTACAAATACCGCCAGGTACACGAGCACGTAGCATAAAGCTATGTAATGGTTCTAACTTTTGCTCTTTACGTTCATTACGTAAATCGCGGTCGTCTTGTTGATAAAAACCGTGGAATTTGATCAACTGCTGATCGCCATCACTAAACGATCCCGTCACCTGGGTATCTAACCCACCCTGGATGTCGCCGCGTAAATAATCACTGTCGATTTTTAAGTATTCGTTTAACGCTAACTTTTGCTCACTCATGGCCTTGGCCTCTCTTAATTCTGTTCAATTCATTAGTGCGATTGGGTATTGAAAACTGACCTAGACCGAATTTAATACACGTCTTTTTGGTAACGTTTTTCGCTACGCAGTGTTTCAAAGTATGCTTCGGCGTCATCAGCGCTTAAGCCACCTTGTTCAACCGCAATATTCACTAATGCTTGATGTACGTCTTTGGCCATGCGCTCTGCATCACCACAAATATACACATGGGCGCCGTCTTGCAGCCACTGCCATAATGCTTGAGCTTGCTCAGCTATGCGGTGCTGCACATACACTTTATGAGCTTGATCGCGTGAGAATGCCACATCTAAACGTGATAAATCACCGTTTTTAAGATACTGCTGCCACTCAACTTGGTATAAAAAGTCTTGTTCAAAGTGTGGGTTACCAAAGAATAACCAGCTGTTGCCCGACACACCGTCTGCGGCGCGTTGCTGCATAAAGGCGCGGAATGGCGCAACACCAGTACCAGGACCCACCATAATCACAGGTGTCTCTGGGTTTTCTGGTAAGCGGAAGTGGTTGTTAGGCTCAACATAAACGTTAACTTGTTGGCCTTCTTCAGCTGACGCTAAAAAGTGCGATGCGCCGCCAAAACGGGCATGACCTTGACGTTCATCTTCAACAAGCGCCACGGTTAAATGCACTTCTGATTCAACTTCTGCCTGACTTGAAGCAATAGAATATAGGCGTGGCGTTAATGGGCGTAACATATCAACAAGCTGTGTCGCGCTGACTTTGGCTGGGTAAGCTGCAATTAAGTCGGCTAATTGATTTGCTAAAATAAACTGTCTGGTTTGCTCTTTATCTTCACAAATGGCAGCAAGTTCAGCATTGCCACTTAACTCAGCCCAAGACTTAACAAGGCCTGGGTATAACTGAGTGAGTTCTTTTTTGTCTGTTAATGCCGCTTTTAATGAATACGATTCTTTAGATACAGTAACGTTTTCGTCAGCGCCTAAACCAAGGCCGTTGATCACTTCATCAACTAAGGCTTCGTTGTTACTAAACCACACGCCTAACGCGTCACCCACTTGATAGCTTAATCCTGACTCGCCCAAATCAATTTCAACATGGCGTACGTCACGGTCTGAATCACGGCCGGTAATTTTTTGGCTTACAAGCACTTCTGCGCTGTATGGATTTTGCTTGGTGTATTGGCTTTCACCTACTACTGCAGTTGCACCAATAGCGGTTACGCTGGCACCTGAGGTTTGAATATGAGGCTTCGCCGCTTCGACGACACTGTCTTGCCATTGCGCCGCGGCATCTTCGTAATCAACATCGCATTCAACTAAAGGCAAAAGTGCTTTGGCACCTAATGCACTTAAACGCGCATCAAAGTCTTTACCGGTTTGGCAAAAGAACTCGTAGCTTGAATCGCCTAATGCTAAAACCGAGTAATGTAGGTTATCTAATTTAGGCGCGCGCTTTGAGGCTAAAAACTTATGCAGTTCAATGGCATCATCAGGTGCTTCACCTTCGCCGTGGGTACTGACAACAAGCAGTAACACTGTTTCTTGCTTCAATTGACGGACATTGTATTCGCCCATTGAGGTTAAGTTAACAGCATAACCTTGTGCCTGTGCTTTAGCGGCTAATGCCTGCGCAACACCACGGCCATTACCGGTTTGGCTGCCATATAAAATGGTTACTGTTTGTGCTGCAGAAGTCTCTGCAACAGGCGCACCTGCTGTTTGGCCCTGACTTGCACTTGCTGCCAAATAACCACTAACCCATGCAAGTTGCACAGACGATAATTCTGATGTGAATTGTTTTAGCTTGTCGACTTGCCCTTGAGACAATGGCGATGCTAGCGCTGAGAGTTCTTTTAACAACATAAGACGGCCTTATAACAGTGTAATGTGAGTTAGCTTACTACTAGGTTCGAAAACCAAAAAAGAATAAAAGATAATTTTTTATTCCATTTAGGAATATGCAAAGGTGTTTTTTTAGGCTACAAAAGTGTGGCGGAGTTAAAAGTTTTTAAATTACCTCAATTTAAAACCAAGGAATTAGCCTAAAGGCACTTGTACCGAACACGCCTCATGTCGCAAGCTAGGAGGTCCAATTAACTAATGAAAAACTATCAGGTTGATTGTTCTCTGAGTAAAACGACATATGAATATGATATCGCGATGTCATAGCAATGCCATTGGTTAAATAGTTTACCCGACTTCAATGGTCATATGCTGCACTTTTTCTATCCTATAAGTGCCCATGTGAAGCTAGTAATACTCAAACACAATGGTCTATTGATGGGGAAAGCAATAGACGGTCTTTTATTAACCATCAGGAAACAGTCATGCAGATTGGAATACCGAGAGAAAGTATCGAAGGTGAAACTCGAGTCGCGGCGACTCCAGCCACTGTGGTACAACTAAAAAAACTCGGCTTTAGTGTGGCAGTCGAAGCACAGGCAGGTGTGAAGTCGAGCTTTGATAATGCTGCATTTGAAGCCGCTGGGGCTGAGGTAGTCGACAATGTGTTCGACGCTGACTTTATTTTTAAAGTGAATGCACCCACCGATGACGAAATTAAAAAAATGAAACCGGGCACGACGTTGGTCAGTTTTATTTGGCCAGCACAGAACCCTGAGTTAGTTGAAAAACTTTCAAGTCAAAATATTACCGTAATGGCAATGGACATGGTGCCGCGTATTTCACGCGCCCAATCGCTAGACGCATTATCGTCAATGGCTAACATTGGTGGCTATCGCGCGGTGATTGAAGCTGCACACGAATTTGGTCGTTTCTTTACCGGACAAATTACCGCTGCAGGTAAAGTGCCACCCGCCAAAGTGTTGGTTATTGGTGCTGGTGTAGCCGGTCTTGCCGCTATTGGCACTGCTGGCTCTTTAGGGGCCATCGTACGCGCATTTGATACTCGCTTAGAAGTCGCTGAGCAGATTGAGTCAATGGGCGGCAGTTTCTTAAAGCTTGAATTTGAAAATAAAGAAGGCGGATCATCTGACGGTTACGCCAAAGTCATGTCAGATGAGTTTATTGCCGCTGAAATGGCATTATTTGCCGAGCAAGCCAAAGATGTCGACATCATCATCACCACAGCGTTAATTCCTGGTCGTCCTGCGCCAAAGCTGATCACTAAAGACATGGTCGACACCATGAAACCGGGGTCAGTGATTGTCGATTTAGCAGCCGCGACGGGTGGTAACTGTGAATATACCGTTACTGGTGAGCGCTTTATTACCGACAACGGCGTTAAGGTATTGGGTTACACCGATTTACCGGGTCGTTTACCGGCGCAATCGTCACAACTTTATGGCACTAACCTAGTCAATTTGATGAAGTTAATGTGTAAAGCCAAAGACGGTAATGCCGTGCTCGATTTTGATGATGTGGTTATGCGTAATATGACTGTGACCCGTGGCGGCGAAATTACTTTCCCACCACCAGCAATTTCAGTATCAGCTGCGCCACAAAAACCTGCCGCGAGTATTGAACCCAAAGCGGCAAAAGTGGAAAAGGCACCGTCAAAACTTAAGTATATTTTAGGCGCGTTAGGGCTTGCAGGCTTTGCTGCTGTCGCGTCGGTTGCACCGGCGGAGTTTTTATCACACTTCACCGTATTCATCCTATCGTGTGTGGTGGGTTATTACGTGGTGTGGAATGTGTCGCACTCATTGCATACCCCACTAATGTCGGTCACCAATGCCATTTCAGGCATTATTGTGGTGGGCGCGTTATTGCAAATAGGTCAAGGTTCAGCATTAGTCACGGCGCTTGCGTTTGTTGCGGTGCTTATCGCCAGTATCAACATCTTTGGCGGGTTTACCGTCACTCAGCGCATGCTGAAGATGTTCCGTAAAGATTAAGGAGTCATATCGTGTCTCAAGGACTGGTTACAGCATCTTATATCATTGCCGCGGTGTTTTTTATTCTCAGCCTAGCTGGGTTATCAAAACAAGAAACCGCTAAAAATGGTAATTTATTTGGCATTATTGGTATGGCGATTGCGCTTATTGCAACCATACTCAATCCTGCTACGAGCGGCGTAGAATGGATTATTCTCGCCATGGTCATTGGTGGTTCAATTGGTATCCGCTTAGCATTGAAAGTCGAAATGACTGAAATGCCGGAGCTGGTCGCCATTTTGCACAGCTTTGTTGGTTTAGCTGCGGTATTAGTAGGCTTTAACAGCTTTATTGATATTCAGCCCCATGAAGTGTCTGAAGTCGTGTTGGTATTAGGGCAAGACCTGAATACCACTCTCGCTAGCGCCAAAGCGGCGTTTATTGAAGCCAACGCAGCACAACAATCCGAACACCTAACCGGTGCCATGCTCAACATTCACTTGGTTGAAGTGTTTTTAGGCGTGTTTATCGGTGCAGTGACCTTTACCGGTTCGATTGTGGCGTTTGCTAAATTACGCGGGCTGATTTCATCAAAAGCATTAATGTTACCGCACCGCCACAAGCTTAATTTGCTTGCGGTAGTGGTTTCATTCATTTTGATGGTGATGTTTGTTCAAGCTGGCGGCGCAGTAACGCCCATCATTTTGATGACCCTAATCGCCTTTGCATTTGGTTGGCATTTAGTGGCATCTATCGGTGGTGCAGATATGCCAGTGGTAGTGTCAATGCTGAACTCATATTCAGGTTGGGCAGCCGCAGCAGCGGGCTTCATGCTATCAAATGACTTACTGATTGTTGTCGGTGCCTTAGTGGGCTCGTCAGGTGCGATTCTGTCTTACATTATGTGTAAAGCCATGAACCGCTCGTTTATTTCAGTAATTGCCGGCGGCTTTGGTAACGATAGCGTGGCATCAACGGGTGATGACACTGTGGGCGAATACCGTGAAACTACCGCTGAAGATGTCGCTGATATGCTTAAAGCATCGGACTCAGTCATCATCACCCCAGGTTATGGTATGGCAGTTGCGCAAGCGCAATATCCAGTCGCTGAAATCACTAAAAAGTTACGTGCATTAGGCATTAAGGTTCGCTTTGGTATTCACCCTGTTGCAGGGCGCTTACCCGGCCACATGAACGTACTATTGGCAGAAGCTAAAGTGCCTTACGATATCGTGCTCGAAATGGACGAAATCAACGAAGACTTTAGCGACACCGATACAGTTTTAGTGATTGGCGCAAACGATACGGTTAACCCTGCGGCTATGGAAGATCCAAGCAGCCCTATCGCGGGTATGCCTGTACTCGAAGTGTGGAAAGCACAAAACGTGATTGGCTTTAAACGTTCAATGAATACCGGTTATGCCGGTGTACAAAATCCATTGTTCTTTAAAGACAATACCCAAATGTTATTTGGCGATGCCAAAGACAGCGTAGAAGCGATTTTAAAAGCACTTTAACGCTTGACGTTATCAGTTAAAATACCAGCTCATTAGCTGGTATTTTTTTACCTCAAAATTCGCTAAACTAGGCAAATATGACTTAAAAGGATTATCGGTTATCAATGGCATTGCAGGACAACATGACTCCGCTGCAGCTTGAACTTGAACAATGTAAGCTCAAAATTAAGCAATTAGAGCGAGAGAATAGCCACCTTACCTTAGTGAACAAACGGGTAAATGAGCAACTCAATGCTGCCCTTGATGGCACTGGGTTATGTCTGTGGGAGCAACACATCCCTAGCGGTAATTTGACCATTTTTAATCAACAATGGGGCAATCTGCTCGGCTTTACTCGTCAAGAACTCCCTGCCCATATCGACAGCTGGAAAAACAACTTACACCCAGAAGATAAAGACTGGGTGATAGCAGCATTTGAAAGTCACGTCGCTGGCAAAGCTGAAACCTATGAAGCAGTGCACCGCATGACCCACAAAGATGGCACTGTGGCATGGGTATCGGACCGTGGCCGCATTATTGAACATGACATTAATGGCAACCCATTACGCATTATGGGAACGCACATTGATGTCACCAAAGAAAAGCGTTACGAAGAAGATTTAGCCAAACTCGCCCACCGAGATCCGCTCACTAACTTACTCAATCGTACGGCAATAGTGACCGCCTTTAAGCATGAAAAACAACAACAAGATAAACACCACCTCGGCGCATTATGCTTTATCGATCTTGATGGCTTTAAAATCATTAACGACCATTTAGGCCATCGTTATGGCGACAGTTTGCTTATTCATATTGCCAAAGATCTCACTCGCATATGCCAACAGCTGTTTTCGCCACCCGATACAGCAAGTAAACAATATAGTTTTCATATTGCCCGCTTTGGTGGTGATGAATTTGTCATTTTAACCCAATGTTATGATATTGATGTATTAACCCAGATGGCCAACAGGCTACTGGACCTATATCGAAAACCACTCAAACTCAACGGCGAAACAATAAGTATCGGATTGAGCATAGGCATCAGTTTATTCGACGAACTCGATGAGTTTGCTAACGTGTGCGAGCAAGCAGACAAAGCCATGTATAGCGTCAAAAATCACGGCAAACACAACTTTTTATTTTGGTAAAAATTGGCCACTAGGCGCCTAACACCAGTTAAGAAACTTCCCGTTGGTAACAAGACGTTGTATAACTGCGCAGCACAATTCATTTATGCTCATGCCAAAACGCACCTGCATAACCGACAAACTATCGACAAACTGAACTTAAGTGCGAGACAAGCCCTAGTCATCGGGTGAGTTTATTTGATGTTTTAAAGTACACTCTGGCTCAATTAGCTATTTTATTAATATATTGTTGCCCAAAAGCATGTTTATTGCTGCATAATCAGTAACAAACCGCTGCTGTGCGATAGCAGACAACTGACCAATAAGAATTATTCTTTATGTTTTTATCACCGTATTTTACTCAGCAAGATCAAAGCGTGTTTATCTCTGCCCAGCAGGCGAGTGACTTTGCCAAAAAAGAGGCTGAAGACTTTAACCCTATCCATGACGTAGGCGCCAAGCGTTTTTGTGTGCCTGGTGACTTACTCTTTGCCTTGGTATTAACGCAATACGGTTTAAGCGCGAATATGAAGTTTAAGTTTGCCGGCATGGTGGGTGATAATGTCGAACTGCATCTTGATAAAGGTGTCACCGACAAATTCAGTATTTGCGATACCAAAGGTAAAGAATACCTGCACATTGAACGCCAAGGTGAGGTATGCAAGTGCGATGTACAAACTGCGGCATTCATTAAAAGCTATGTGGCGTTTTCAGGGCTTAACTTCATTCATGTGTTGATGCCAATGATGAAGCAACATCAAGTGATGATTAATCCAGACCGCCCACTGGTGATTTACGAAAGCATGTCGTTCCATCTTGACCACTTTGACTTTACCACCATGAGCTTACACCTCGTTGACCAGGCCCTGGTCATTAATGGCAAGCGTGGTGATGTCACCCTAACTTTTGAGCTGCAAAGCGAAGGTAAAGTGATTGGTAGCGGGATGAAAACGTTAGTGTTGAGTGGCTTACGTGAATATGACGATGAAAAAGCACAACTATTGTGTGACGCCTATGAAAGTAGAAAACAGCGTTAATTGTATTTAATACCATTGCGCGGTACTCAAAAAGCGCTGGACGCATTCTGAGTGGTCACTTATTAATGCAGATTGGTATAATACCCAAACAAAAAAACGCGAGCTGCACTTTGGTGTGCAGCTCGCGTTTTTTACCATTTTACTATCCTGTTTTACACTCAATTTAACCCGTAAATTGCTGCACTTCAGGCCATGGTATGTCGGTGTTTTATTGATCATTTCGCCAATTTAAACACCGATGTGTTACTTACAAGGTAAAATGACTATTTAGCCAAATTATCTACTCTACGATCAATGGCTTATTGCGCAGTTTTTCCATCGTGTAACAGTGCTATTGCACTGTGTCCAATTAGTTGCTCAACACATTGGCTACCTGCCTCAGCAAAATGACTGATAGCAGTCTCTTTTGCCATGTTAAGCGATTTCAGCGTTTTTACATTGTCATCAACACTACCGCACAAACTAAAAAATAGTTGTAATACGGCTTTCCGCTCGGGTTGTTGCATCAATGCATACCAAGATTGCTGTAATGACTCAATTGAAGAAAAATCTAATCCCTCAATGAAAAACTGCCCTATGCGCTCATCTAAACGCACTAAAAATTCCGTTTTACGTGGAAAATGATGACTAATACCAGTTCGGCTTACCCCAGTCGCTGCTGATAAGGTGGTATAAGACATGGCCTCAAAACCAATCGTGAGGATTTGCTTAAAGGCTTCGTCTAAAATTTGGTTAACGGTTAACTCAGTTTCAACGCGTGAACGCTTGGCCATAAACATAGTCTCTCTAATTATTTTGGTGCAAGAGCTTACCAGACCATACTAGAAAATTCTGCTAAGAATTAGCAAATTTACAACATATTTAACCGTACAATATCCAGAAAGGCAGCCTAAAACAGAACATTATCGCGATAACTAATGGTTTACCCCTTTAAAATCAAAGGTTATAGAAATTGTCTGATAAATGATTGGCGGGCAATAAAATATGATGTGTTTTTTTTGAGTCACAAAGAGTTACAAATTATTGAATTGTATTGAACTGATTTTGTAGCCATTGCTGCGTCGCATCTTTGCCCATCAGCTGTTCAAGTGTTGGTGATAACACTTCAACTAGCTTAGGTTGACGCCAAAACATATAGCCGGGTAACGGTTGGACAACACCGGCACCAAACGTTCGTTGCACTAAACTCGAAAACTCTCCCATGTCGCGTGACGACCATAAAGGCATTAACGGATACACTTCAGCAATAAAATCATCGTACCGAATAAAATGCTGTAATTGCTCAATATTATAGTGAGTTAACACAATTTGCAGTTGCGGCGCACTCCAATGAGATAAATTACCGCTATCGTTAATTAACGCCAGATTACGGCGGTGAAATTGTTGCCACGCGAGATCAAGCTGAGAATAGTGCTGTGCAATTCGCCACAGTAAATATAAATCGGCCAGCCATTCATGCTGATACTTGGTTAATGAACTCGGTAAAATATGGTTTTGCAGACGTATATTGTGTAAATGTCCTATCTCATGCCATAGGGTTAATTGTGCTTGCTGGGGTAAAGGCAATTGATAGGTCGTTAACCCTATCGAGCCACTTTGCTCGACAATGTCTTTTGTTGGATTAACCACAATGATACCGGCAATATGCTCATCAACAGCCGACAACACCATCGCACTTTTATACCCCATGGCAGCACGAATAGCTTGCGGCGAAAATACACCTTGCTGTTGCAGGGCTTGGGGCAATAAATGCAAGCAAGCGGTTAATTGAGGCAAATGACAAATTAATGCACGCTTGATGCCGATATCGGTGAAGTACCCTTGTGAATGAGGCGATACAGTAACAGCATCTATTTGCAATGACGCCGTGACTGTATGCTTAAGCTGAGCAGTTGGTGTAGATTGAGTAGATAAGGTTTCACTGGCAATGCTAGTGCAGTAACCGATAAGGCCGATGAATAACCATTGCCAGTGTTTAACCATCAACTATTTTTTCGACATAATATTTTGGATAATTGCAGTGGTTGATACGCCTTCTTCAAACCCAAGCACTTCCACTTTGCCTCCGGCAGCAATCACTTCTGCGCCGCCAGCAATATCTTCTACTTTATAATCGCCACCTTTGACGAGTGCGTCAGGTAATAACCGTGCAATCACACGCTGCGGTGTATCTTCAGCAAAAGGCACAACCCAATCCACAGACGCTAATCCCGCTAATACCGCCATACGGCGATCGACAGGGTTCACAGGGCGACCAGGGCCCTTTAAGCGTGTTACGGAATCATCGCTATTCACCGCCACAATTAAGCGATCGCCCAAGGCTTTAGCTTGTTGTAAATAGCTCACATGGCCAGCATGTAAAATATCAAAACAGCCATTGGTCATCACAATACGCTCGCCACGCAAACGGGCCTGCTCCATTGCATACGCTAATTGATCTTCTGTCATAACACCAAAACCAGACTCACCACTATTGAGCGCTAATGCTTGAATCAGCTCAATGCGGCTCACTGTCGAAGTGCCTAGTTTACCTACCACTACACCAGCAGCAGTATTGGCGATGGCACACGCTTGTGCCAATGTCGCACCTGCAGCAATCGATGTGGCTAATGCAGAAATTACCGTATCACCGGCGCCTGTCACGTCATACACTTCACGGGCAACAGTTGGAATATGCAGTTCAGGCTGATCTTTAGACACCAAGGTCATGCCCTTTTCAGAACGAGTCACTAAAATGGCTTTAAAGTCATGTTGCTTAATTAACGCCTGCGCTTTTTCAATCAGATCATCTTCACCGGTTACGGTACCCACTACGGCTTCAAACTCACTCATGTTTGGTGTGATAAGTGACGCACCATGGTAGCGGGCAAAATCATGGCCTTTAGGGTCGACCAATACTGTCACGCCTTTCGCGCGGGCTTTGGCGATAAAGTCTTTAGGTTCGTGAATCGCGCCTTTGGCGTAATCAGACAGTACTAACACATCTACGTTATCTAAAATCGATTCACTTTGGTCAAACAGCGCTTGGCTACTGGCTTTATCGAACAATTCTTCAAAATCTAAACGGATTAATTGCTGGTTACGAGACAATACTCGTAATTTTGTAATCGTGGGCTTATCGGCAACGCTTAACCATTGCGGTTCAACACCAAACACTTTAACCCCTTGAGTTAACGCTTCGGCAGTTTCATCTTGGCCGACGAGGCCGGCTAAATGAACATGTCCGCCCAGAGCGGCAATATTCAATGCCACGTTGGCAGCGCCGCCAGGTCTATCTTCAATCTGGTTAATTTTAACAACAGGCACAGGCGCTTCGGGAGAAATGCGTCCCGTTGGACCCACCCAATAGCGATCCAACATTACATCCCCAATCACTAAAATACGCGCGTTTTCAAACGCTGGGAGAGAAACCTTCATTGTGTATTCACTGTGTTGTAAAAATTTAACCGCAATTGTACCTAATTTTCAGCAGAATAATGAGTTAGAATAACAAATAATTTTTGAGAACAAGACGAGTTATCTGTGGTCGAAAAAGCCGAATTTTCTTCTGATTTATATCATCCTAAACATTGGCCTATGTGGTTTGGCGTATTATTAATGCGCACTACGTTATTGCTGCCCTTGCGCTGGCAAATGAAAATGGGCAGCGCCATTGGCCGCTTAGTTAAAAAATTGGCTAAAAGTCGTGCTCATACCGCCCGTCGTAATATTGATTTATGTTTTCCAGACATGAGCGAAACAGATAAGCAAGAGCTCCTCGACCGCACCTTTGAAGAAACCGGCAAAGCGTTATTCGACACCATTAACGCATGGTGGTGGTCAAATGATCGTATTCAACAACACATGACCATCAAAGGCACCGAACATGTCAGCGACAGCCTAGACAGTGGTAAAGGGGTGATTTTATTTGCGGTGCATTGCTTACCACTTGAAATGGGCGCGCGTATCTTTGGCCAATTTGCGCCCGGTATTGGGGTATATCGCCCGCATAACAATCCGGTGATGGAATATTTGCAGGTAAAAGGTCGGTTGCGCTCAAATAAAGGCCTAGTGCCCAAACGTGATGTCCGCCAAATGATCCGCAGCTTACGCGCCCCGAATGTTATTTGGTATACCGCCGATCAAGACTTTGGCCGTTCAAGCGCAGTATTTATCCCGTTTTTTGCCGTGCCCGATGCGGCAACCATTACCGGTGCGACCTCACTGGCTAGACTCGGTAAAGCCAATGTATTGCCTTTTTTTGTTGAACGTAACGCCGACGACACAGGCTATAATCTCGAAATTATGCCTGCGCTCGACAACTTCCCCGGCGACAACGAAACCGATGACGCCATTCGCGGTAATCAAATTGTTGAGCAATTAATTAATCGCAATCGAAACCAATACATGTGGCTCCATCGACGATTTAAAACTCGGCCAGTTAAAGGCTCACCGTCGTTATACAAATAATAAAAAAGCGCCATGAAGGCGCTTTTTATTTAATCTTTAACAATGCTTTAGGTCTTTTTAGTCGTAAACTCGAATTCTTGCGAGATATGTGCCGCTTTAAACCCTGCCGGATTTTGCATTAAATTGGTTGCAATAAAATCGGCTGCCATACCAAATGGCTTTTTATTAATTTGGCGCATAAACATCATTCCTTGCGCGGATTTAGCGCTCAGATACGAATAAGCCAAACTATTACATTCTACAACCCAATCGGCAGTAACACTGGCCGCTTCTGTTTTTGGCAAACAACTTAACCCAATTGAATCTTCATTAAGTGTAATCGACAACTCAACGAGATCGCCCTGAGCCGATTGAGTATCTTGGTTGTCAGCCTCAGCCAACATCGACATCATGCCACCCAAAGCCAACGTCAGTACCGTGCTTGATAATTTCATATTAACTCCTTTTAATACTTTATAGCGTGAAACACCGTCACGAATAGCAATCACACCTCGGCCGAAAGCATGGCTGTGACTGCCTTGGTCTATTTACAAAAAGTCACACATTTCATTCAGTGATTTTTATCCATTGCATGCTGTGGAACCGTGGCATTGTCGGCAGGATAACCGGCAATAATTAACATATATGGCCGTTCGTTATCGTTGTCTCGACCGCATACTTTGCTCAAAAAGCTCATGGGTTTAGGCGTATGGGTTAATGTACCAAGCCCGGCATGATGAAGCGCCTGAATTAAAAAACCAGTCGCGATACCCACAGACTCATGTACATAATAATTGGTCTTTTGCTCGCCTTCATCCTCACTGCGTTTTTGACTAAACACCGCAATCAACCAGGGCGCATGTTCCAAATAAGGTTTATTTGCATCTGTACCTAATGGTTTTAACGCATCTAACCATTCTTCTCCAGCGCGGCCAGCATAAAAAGCCTGCTCTAACGCTTCAGCTTGTTGACGGATTTGTGCTTTTATCTCAGGGCTATTAATCGCCACAAAGTGCCAAGGTTGATGATTAGCCCCATTAGGCGCTGTGCCTGCAGCTAAAATACATTGTTCAATAATGGCTTGCGGTACTGCGCGATCGGAAAAGGCCCGAATAGAGTGACGACGCTTAACCTCTTGATAGTTATCTTGGGCACGTTTAAGCATTTCATCTTGCGGGTATTCTATAAAATCGGTAAGCGGCAAATGCGCTGTCATAACATGTCCTTAAAATGAGCCGATTGAGATAATGCTATAAGCTAACAAACATCACTAAAAATGCTATACAAATATTCTTATTGAATCCCTATCGCCGACAGATTACAGTCAATAGCATGAGTTCAACGTTTTAGCATAATAAAGGATTATATGATTGCAGCGATAATGGGCGCGACTGGCTTAGTCGGTAATGCGTTACTGAGCCAATTAATTGAAAGTGAACAGTACAGCAAAGTTATCGTGATTGGACGTTCAACACCTGCACTGGTTGAGCATCAATTTGGCGCTGAAAAAGTGCAATTTATTGCCTGCCAAATTGATGAGTTACGTGAGTTAACCTTATCAGAAAAAATCGACCATGCGTTTTGCTGCCTCGGTACCACCATAAAAGAAGCCGGTAGCGAAGAAGCCTTTATTCAAGTCGATAAACTTGCGGTACTCGCCTTTGCTAAATTATGCCTGGTGCAAAATAATCCCACACTTAAATTTATGGTGGTTACCGCGCAAGGCGCTAGCGCCAAATCAACCGTGTTTTATAATCGGATTAAAGGTGAAGTCGAACAAGGGTTAACGGCTATGGCATTGCCTGTGTTAAATATTTTCCAACCTAGCTTATTATTAGGCGAGCGCGCTCAAGGGCGTTTTTTAGAAGGGATTGGACAAACATTATTTAGCATTCTTGGCTGGCTATTCATTGGGCCATTACGCAAGTTTCAACCGATTGATGCAAACACAGTTGCGGAGGCGATGTACCAAGTCGCACTCAAGCCTCAAACCGCACCAACAACCAGAATAATCACCAATGTGATGATGCATAACAGCCAACATTAAGCCTCTGAGCTCGGAATACGAAATACGAAATACGAGATAATAGCGAAACGAAGCAATAGATTAACGATGTAAAAGACTCTAGCAAGCAACCGGTAAGGATGGAGAAGAATATGAATGACAATGATTATTTAACTTTAGATGAAGTCTGCGAAATACTCGATAAAAGTCCTACAACGATTAGACGCTATGCTCGAGAGAATCTGTTATTGAGTGAGCAAAATGGCCAAGAACTGAGTTTTAATAAAGTGGAAGTCATGCGCTATTTAACTTTTTCAGACCGCTTAGGTTAATGCGATAAACACCATCAAGCACATAAAAAATCCCCAAGCGCTTAACGCGCTTGGGGATTTTTGTTATCTCACCGCTACACTGAATCGGTTAACGCCTCAAATACATTGGCACTAATCGCCAAAGTCATCGAGTAAAATGTTTTCAGACTCCACACCCAGACTTTCTAGCATGGCGATAACTGATGCATTCATGATTGGCGGGCCACACATATAAAACTCGCAATCTTCTGGCGCTTTATGCTGTTTTAAGTAGTTCTCATACAGCACGTTATGAATAAAGCCGGTGTAACCCGTCCAGTTATCTTCTGGCAACGGATCAGACAGCGCTACATGCCAGACAAAGTTATCATTTTCGGCAGCTAATTGATCAAAGTCTTGTTGATAAAACACTTCACGAGTTGAACGAGCGCCGTACCAAAAACTCATTTTACGCTTGGTTTTAACACTTTTTAATTGATTAAAAATGTGTGAACGCATTGGCGCCATACCCGCACCACCGCCAACAAACACCATCTCAGCATCGGTTTCTTTGACAAAAAACTCACCAAAGGGTCCTGAAATCGTGACCTTGTCGCCGGCTTTTAAATTAAAGATGTACGACGACATTTTACCCGGAGGTAAGCCCTCTTTTGGCGGGGTCGCAATACGCACGTTAAGCATAATACGGCCCTTTTCATCTGGGTAGTTTGCCATTGAGTAAGCACGTAAAACGTCTTCATCAACGGTAGACACTAAGTCGAATAAGCCGTACTTAACCCAGTCGCCACGATACTCCTCAGGAATATCAAAATCGGCATAACGCACTACATGAGCAGGCGCTTCAATTTGAATATAACCACCAGCTTTAAATAATACTTCTTCGCCATCAGGAATTTTTAATAGCAATTCTTTAATAAAGGTTGCCTGGTTATTATTTGAAATAACCTCACATTGCCATTTTTTAACCCCAAAGATTTCTTCGTCAACTTCAAGTTCCATGTCTGTGCGCACGGCAACCTGACACGCCAAGCGACAACCTTCTTTGGCTTCTTTTTTAGTAATATGATCAAGCTCAGTGGCTAAAATATCACCGCCGCCCGATTTTACTTTAACGCGACATTGGCCACAGGTTCCGCCACCGCCACAAGCCGATGGAATAAAAATTTGTTTTCCTGCTAACGCGCTAAGTAACTTGTCACCAGCGGGTGTTGTCACGCTTTTACTTGCATCACCATTAATGCCAATAGTGACATCAGCGGTACTGACTAACTTACGTTTGGCGAGTAAAATCACCATTACTAGGATGCATACCACAATGGTAAACATGCCTATACCTATTGCCATTTCCATTACATAGCCCTTCTTATCAATGCGTTATAACGTGATGCCAGCAAAAGACATAAACCCAAGCGCCATCAACCCTGTCGTGATAAAGGTAATACCGATACCTTGTAAACCATCAGGTATGGCATGAAACTTCATCCGCTCACGTAAGCCTGCAAGTAATACAATCGCCATTGCCCAACCCACAGCCGAACCCGATGCAAACACCACAGATTCAGTAAAGTTATAGTCACGGTTAGCCATAAAAATAACCCCAGCAAAAATGGCGCAGTTTACGGTTAATAACGGTAAAAAGATCCCCAATGACTGATACAAAGTAGGAATGTAACGATCTAAAAACATTTCTAAAATTTGCACTAATGCGGCTATCACCCCAATAAAGGTAATCAGCTGTAAGTAGCTTAAATTTAACTCAGCAAAACCTGCCCAGGCTAACGCACCAGGTGCAAGAATATTCACATAAATGATTTGATTTAATGGCACAGCCAGCACCATCACCACAATCACGGCAATCCCTAAACCAAACGCGGTAGAGACCTTTTTAGACACGGCAAGAAACGTACACATACCCAGGAAAAAGGACAGGGCCATGTTGTCGATAAATGCAGCTTGGATAAATAAATTAATATAGTGTTCCATGATGCTTCCTTATCTGCGCTTACGCTGAACGACTTTAATGGCCCAAATCATCACGCCAATTAAAAAGAATGCACTCGGCGGTAACGTGAACATTTCGTTAGCAAGATACCAACCACCGTTTTCAATGGTGGTAAATATGTCGTGACCAAACAAACTGCCACGGCCTAACAATTCACGGACAAAAGCAACGCCCAGTAAAATTAAGCCATAGCCCATGGCATTACCTAATGCATCAACCACAGCTAAATGTGGTGGGTGTTTCATGGCAAAGGCTTCAGCACGGCCCATGATGATACAGTTAGTAATGATCAAACTGACAAACACAGATAACTGTTTTGACAGTTCATACGCCACATCTTGCAGCACCATATCGACAATAATCACCAATGAGGCAATCACGGTCATTTGCGCAATAATCCGCACACTGTTAGGAATAAAGTGGCGAATACTGGAGATAATTAAGTTAGAAAACACCAGTACAAAGGTCACGGCTAAAGTCATCACTAATGCGGTTTGCATTGAGTTACTCACCGCCAACGCTGAACACACACCGAGCACCTGCATGGCGACGGGGTTATTTTCAAATATTGGCGATGTTAAAATCTCGCGAGTAGACGTGTTATTACTCATTTACTTACCCTCCGCAGCAATCGCGTGTAGATAGGTTTGATATCCTTCAACGCCAAACCAGAACTCAACTAAACGTTGGATCCCAACTCCTGTTCGCGTTGCCCCACTGACACCATCGATGCCGTGAATATCACCGTCTTTAGCGCCGCCTTTAATGACTTTAATCGCCATTTTACCTTTTTCATCAAACAGTTTTTTACCCTGCCATAACGCTAACCACTGTGGGTCGGTAACAAAATCGGCAATACCCGGGGTTTCACCGTGTTCGTAAAATACGATATTTTCAATGGTATTAAGGTCTGGTTTAATTGCCATATAGCCATAAATAATCGACCATAAACCTTTACCGTAAATTGGCATTACAATGCTAGACAGCTGGTTATTGGTATCGTAAACCTCAAAAATACGGATATCATTTGCCATGGTTTTAATCTTGGCGATGTCTTTTTTAGGTTTACTAGACGTGTCAGGATTGATGGCCGCCATACGCTCGTCAAAGTCGAGCAAGTTGTCTTTTTCAGTGACTTGCCCACTGGCTAAATTAACCATTTTAGGCTTAACACGCTGCGCAAACAGCTCGCTAAAGTCACCCTGGCTAATATCAATACCCGCGGCTTTTAGTACAAATTGCTTCACTTCATCACGCTTTTTGGCCAACTTACGCTCTTTTAAAATCTCGGCAGTACCAGTGATCATAAACGAGCAAATCAAGCTTAAAACGATGATAAAAATCATTGTTCCGGTAACGGTATCTTTTTTAAAGGCCATGACGTTTTAGTCTCCGTTTAATATTGGCTTGAGCGACTAGGTAGTCGAATAACGGTGCCCATAAATTGGTAAACAAAATGGCTAACATAATGCCTTCAGGCATTTTTGCATTGAGTAAACGGATAACGATGGTCATCAAACCAATCGTAAAACCATAAGCAAACTTGGCCTTGCGGGTATATGAGGCGGTAACCGGGTCGGTTGCCATAAACATCATCCCCAAGGCAAAACCGCCTGTCACTAAGTGCCATGTCCACGGCATTGCTGACATAGGGTTTCTGCTTGAACCAAAGTAGTTAAACAATAAGACGGTTAATATCATCCCAACCATTACACCCGCCACAACGCGCCAATCAGCAATACGGGTCATGAATAAAATGCCGCCGCCAATTAAAATCGCTAAGGTGCTGGTTTCGCCAACAGAGCCTGGCGTAAAGCCTAAAAAGGCATCCCACCAGGTGCTATCACTAAACACACTGAACCAACTTGTGTCGACGAAGCTGAGCTTTTTCGCCACAGTCAGCGTTAGCGTGGTTGCGCCAGAATAGCCATCAGCCGCAACAAACTGGCCTAATGCGACCACCTCTGTTGGGTAAGCAAAATAAATAAAGGCATAACCCGCAAGCGCAGGATTTAAGAAGTTATACCCCATGCCGCCAAACATCTCTTTTGCCACCACAACACCAAAACTGAGGCCTAACGCCACAATCCATAATGGTGTCGAAATCGGTAAAATAAGTGAGAACAGCAACGCAGTAATAAAGAAGCCTTCGTGTAACTCTTGGTGGCGAACTTTAGCAAATACCACCTCCCACACTAGGCTCACTACCAATGCGGTGAGGTAAAATGGCACATAAAAACTGGCACCATAGGCAAACAAACTGATTAAGCCAGAGCTTTCAGTTAACGGGCCAAACAATAAGTTATAAATGGCCAGTTGCCATGCTTCTGGTTGCGTGGCACCGGCCATAATGGCGACCTGAGCTTGTAGCCCCAAGTTGTACATGCCAAATAACATCGCCGGAAATAAACACATACCCACAATGTGCATGGTGCGTTTAACATCAATTGCATCACGAATATGCACATGGCCTTTAGTGCTGCGGCCATTGGCTATCCATAATGAACGTAAGAAGCTACGCATCGAGTCGCCATGAGCGTAATAGCTATCTTGGCTGGGCTTTTTCTGTTGCTGACTCATTAACCTTCCCTCTCGATAATATCTAGGCAAGCACGAAGTTCTTTACCAAAGTCATACTTTCCTGGGCACACAAACGTACATAAGGCTAAATCCTCTTCATCTAGCTCTAATGCGCCCAGCAGTTGCGCTTCATCGGTATCTCGTACCACTAAATCACGTACTAATAAGATAGGGAGAATATCCAGCGGCATAACATGGTCAAGTTGACCAAAGGCCATCATGGCGCGAGGAGAGCCCCCAGCATGAGTGGTAAAATCGAATAGTTTTTTGGTGCGGCTAAAGCCAGACATCATGATACCGGTGAGCGAAAACTTATTGTTGTCATGACGCACCCAAGGTAACACCTCCTGGCGATCATTCTCAGTTAGCACACTGACCTGATTATGGAAACGACCAAGGTAATCATAAACCCCTGCCGCCGTGTGGCCTGACAATAATGACCCAGACACGATGCGCGACTGACGCTGGTCAATTTCACTATTAACCCATTCACTGAGCTTTGCCCCCAATTGGGTATGCACCAAACGCGGTTTTAATACATTTGGGCCAGCAATAGCGACGATGCGGTCGGTATACAGTTCACCGGTTAAAAACAATTTGCCAAAGGCAATCACGTCTTGATAACCCAAATGCCACACTTGACGCTCAATACTGGCTGGCAAGAGATAATGTATATGGGTACCGACTAGACCAGCAGGGTGTACGCCATTAAAACGCTGAACGCTAATGTCTGATAAGTCATACTCATTTGCTTGCTTGATCAGAGACTCACCCGCGTCCTGACACAAGTACACTTTGCCAGAGGTTAATATGCTCAACACATATAACCCGGCCTCAAATGCTGCCGTTTGAGTAGCAATAACGACGCGAGGATCGGCCGCTAACGGATTGGTATCAACGGCGGTGACAAATATGCCTGCTGGAGTGGCATCAAGTTGCGGTACGCGCGAAAACGGACGAGTTCTGAATGCAGTCCATAAGCCACTGTCGACTAAGCCTTGCTTAACGCTTTCAAGACTTAAACCGCTAAGCACCTGTGGTTGCAAAATCTTAGTCGCTGTTTGCTCAGCATCACAATCAATCACTACCGACTGTAAAACACGACGATCACCACGGTTAATCGCAGATACCACACCACTTGCTGGCGCGGTAAATCGCACGCCAGGCGTTTTTTTGTCTTCAAATAGCGTTTGGCCTGCTGTTACGCGATCGCCAACCTCAACCATCATAGTTGGTTTTAGACCAACATATTCTTCGCCAATCAACGCCACTTGCGTCGCTTTAGGCATGCCATCTATTTGCTGAAGTGGTTCACCAGCAATCGGGATATCAAGCCCCCGCTTAATGGTTATCACTGGGTTTGCAACACCAGACATGTCATTCACCATCTATAAAAAATTTCGATAGCTTATGATATATGTTTGCAACTGCTAATATATGAACAAAGATCACACTCCCAGCGCAGACTGTAATTTTGAAACATAACCTAATCGCAAATTTGTGAGGAGGATCAATTTATCGCAACAAGCGAAATCACTTTATGTAATTTTTGTATCAGAAAGGTTGTTACATACATGAGCATTTATGCTTACTCGCTAATAAAGCAAATAAGCATAAACCTCAGTATTGGCGGGGTGTTTAGCGGGTTAATTCACAGCACTTGTTCGCTGTAACATACCTTGTTCAATGGTATAAACCGCATCCATTTTGTCTAAGGCTGTGGTGCGATGGCTAATCATTAATAAGGTTTTATTTTCAGCAAAATTCAATAACAGTGACAGTATTTCGCGCTCGGTACGTTTGTCGAGACCTTCTGTAGGTTCATCTAATAATAATAGCGGGGCATCACGCAGTAACGCTCTCGCCACGCCAATTCTACGCTGTTCGCCGCCCGATAATTGTCGCCCACCTTCGCCAATCCATATGTCCAAAGGTTTATCGCCTTGCAACAATGTCCCTAAACCCACTTGCTGTAATACATTTATAAAGCGCTCATCGTGGGCTTTTTTCGGCTCGTCTTGAATAAAAGGTAACGCTAGCGCTAAGTTATCACGCAATGTGCCGGCAAATAAATAAATACGTTGGCTCACCACCGTCATTGCTGCCCGCAGTTCAGCTTCGCTGTAATCGGCTATTGGGTGCCCATCGAGGGTAATATTGCCTTGCTGTGACAACCATTCTCGGGTAATTAGCCCAAACAAGCTCGATTTACCGCAGCCTGTAGGGCCTAATATCGCCACCTTCTCACCCGCGTTAAGGGTTAAATTAACACCCTGTAAAATCGGCGAATTTGGCTGATAAGCAAAATACACCTGATGCAATTGCAATGCGCCGGAGCTAGCTTGAAGCGGGCTTTGGGCATTAAAGCTTACCGCAGGGGCTTGTTCTGTGATGTCTGTGACACGCTGTGCGGCTAATAAGGTACTGGATAAATGTTGAAATGCACCGGCGATGGGCATCATCATTTCGAGGCTGGCCATGGTGGCAAACACCATCAATGCCATTAATGGGCCTGGCGGCACCTTATCTCCCACGCCATGACTTGCCAAATACAACATCACCACTACCGCAATACCGTTAACGATAATCAGCATAGCTTGGCTTAAGCCGGTAATATTGGCCATGGCTGTTTGTTGGCTAAACAATCGCGCTTGCGCTTGCTCAAGTTTAGCTAAATAGCGATTGTTAGCCGCAAATAGACTTAATTCGGCTTGGCCCTGAATAACATCTAATAACATGACTCGATATTGCTGTTTCGCATCAATTAATGCCCGACCAGGCGCTTTACCGAGCACATAAAACACCACAGGTAGAACGCACCAGGCTAACAATAAAATGCTGCACAAACTCAAGGCTAAGCTGAGATCAAACCAAGCTAGAAAAACACCTAAGCCTGCAATCATCAGTAGCGATGCCACTAAAGGCGTAAGCAAGCGTAAATACAAATGATCTAAGGTATCGATGTCGGCCACTAAACGATTAAGCAAATCACCTTTACGTAAACCTTGCAGGTTGGCAGCACTGAGCGGTAAAAGTTTTTGCCATGCCCAAATCCGTAATTGAGTGAGTAGCTTAAATGTCGCTTCGTGGGTGGCTAAACGTTCACCATAGCGGCTGGCGGTTCGGGCGATAGAGAAAAAACGTACCCCACCTGCTGGGGTAAAAAAGTTAAACATTTGCGCAGTGACAATCGATAAGCCCGCGATTGCCGTCGCCGATAAAAACCAGCCCGATAGCGACAATAAACCAATGCCGGTTAATAAGGTGATAAAGGTTAATATTAAGCCGGTCAGCATCATTAACCACTGGCGACGAAACAAGGCTAAAAACGGCACTAATACTCGCAATAATGTGTTCCGCGTTGATATCGATTGTGCTGCAGTTTGAGGCGAGTCAGTTTGCAGTGAGGATTGCTCAGTTGAGTGATTCATTAGTACACCTCCTGCTGCTGATTAATCATTTGCGCTAACAATCCATCACTGTGTTGTAATTGGCTCACATGACCCTGTTGCACAATAAGACCTTTATCCATCACCAACACCTTGTCCATTGCGCTTAAATCATCTAACCGATGGGTAACGGTTAATCCACTCGCGCCTTGCATGGCGGTTTGCAATGACGCCAACACAAACTGCTCGCTTTGAGCATCTAAACTAGCAGTCGGTTCATCGAGTAAAAACAGCTTGGCGGGTTGCGCAAGTGCCCGAGCTAAAGCAAAACGCTGCGCCTGGCCAACAGAAACCCCGGCACTTTGATCGCTTATCATCAAATCTAACCCTTGGGCATGCTGGGTGACAAAATCGCCGATATTAGCTTGCTCAAGTAACGCCATAATTTGCGGGTCAGTTAATTGCGGATTTGCTAGCGCGACGTTATCGCGAACCGTGCCATGAAACAATTGCGGATCCTGGCCAAGCCAAGCTAAATGACGTCGCCAATCGGCCAATTGAATACTCGACAGCGATTGTTGATTGATTTTCAGGCTGCCTTTGTAAGGTAAAAACCCGAGTAGAGCATTGAGCAAACTGGTTTTACCTGCGCCACTTGGGCCAACTATCGCCCAGTGTTCGCCCGCTGGCAACGTAAATGAAATCGGCCCTAACAAACGCTGACCATCAACACTAAATACCTCAAGTTCAACCGCTTCTATACTGACAGCATCAGCTGAAAATGGCGCTTTAGGCTGGCTATTGGCGGCCGTTTCGCTGCCTTGAACTTGATAATTGAGCAGTTCAACTAACGTTTCTGCCGCACCAATCGCTTGCGCTTTGGCATGGTAATGGGTGCCTAAATCGCGCAGTGGCTGAAAAAACTCTGGCGCTAAAATGAGTACAAACATGCCGGTAAATAAACTAATACTTACGCCGTAATGGCCAAAATCTAAATGGTCTAAATAACTAAAGCCAAAATACACCGCTAGCACGGCAATCGATACAGCAGCAAAAAACTCTAATACCGCCGAGCTTAAAAAAGCTAATCGCAGCACTGACATAGTGCGACTACGAAAATCTTCTGAAGCTGTTTCGATATTAACTAACTCAGCGTCACCACGGTGGAATAACTTAACCGTCTGCAAGCCTTTTAAACGGTCCATAAAATGGCCGCTTAACCGAGACAACGCCTTAACATTCTTGCGGTTAGCATCAGCAGCGCCCATGCCCACTAAAATCATAAACATCGGAATTAAGGGCGCCGTAACCAATAAAATAATTCCTGCTGCCCAATTAAGTGGGAATACACACACCAAAATAAGCAAAGGAATAAAACCGGCTAACATCATTTGCGGCACGTATTTAGCGTAATAGTCGTGTAAGTCTTCAACCTGTTCAAACACTATGCTTGCCCAGGCGCCTGAAGGTTTTCCCTTAATAAACACGGGCCCCAACTCAACCAATTTATTCAACACGGCTTGACGAATATCAGTGCGCAAACGCTTACCCGCCTCAAAACTCACCCGCTCACGCACTTGCGCTAATCCGGCTCGCAGCAGTAACAAACCAATGAGGCCGATAAATTCAATGCTGGATGCTTGCACAGGCATATTTTGCATAATCACTTGCTGTAAAATACGCGCAATACAATAAGCTTGCCCAACAATGGCAACGCCATTGAGCCAGCCACACAAAATAGATAACTTAAGGAAAATACCACAGGCAGACTGTTGGCTTTTAAGCCACTGAGTTAATGACTTTTCTAACGACTTATCCATAATGCTCCGGCTGTGTTGATCTTCGCCTAAAATTGGCTGCAGTATCGCAGCACTGGACCTGAGATAACACCTTAAACAGTGTAAATGTTAACTGATTCACATTTTGCTAATGGACTATTAGCAATGGGTATCAGTTATAGATATCAGTTATAGATAATCACGCTTAAATCAAGCTGAAACTACAACAGAAATGGTTCACTCGAGGGGGTATGACCGTATTTAACCAACACATGCCATAACAATTTTAAATCTTGCAGCTTTTTAGTATGCGCCCCGCGCTCGCTCCACGAGGTAGGTTGTTTTTGCAGTTGATATGCCGCTCGGCCAATAATGTCGGCATTAATGATTTCATCTTCAGCAATGCTTTTTGCCAACGCAGGCATTACAGCGCCTCTAAAATCATCAGGCACATCCGCAATGTGCATTTGTCTACCATTGTGCCAATGCAGTTCGATGTCATATTCAGCGCACAATGCCATTAATGAATCGCCAATTTTACTGCCATTAAACGACGGGTCAGCCACCAGCATGGCAATGTCCCTTTCTAGCGACACATCACCGTGAATTTGTGCTTCGATGTAATGATCTAAATTACCACTGGTCATACCCTCAAAGCGTGAGGTCACCGGATCGGTTAAATGCTGGCTAAAGTGCGAAATTAACTTACTCGGTTTAAGGCCTGCGCAGCCCAAGGCATATTGACGTTCAAAACTCTCACTCATTAATGCCGCTAAAATGGCATCAAAACATTTGATGGTGCCCTTTTCTTTGGGTAACCGATAAGAGTCCATATAGCTGAAGGTACAACGAGATAGTATTTGCGAGTGAGTGATTAAATAACAGCTACCAAAACGCGGCGCAGGCCCCAAAGGACATAAACCAAAATCAAGGGCGCCGTATTTGGGCCGATGCTTAATACCAGCATAGCTATTACCAAATAATTGATTTTCCCAATGGTCTCGAGAACCACCTAACTCTGGTGATAAATGGCCATTAGACACATGGGTCTCAAATTGGCTTTTATAGACACCGTCACGCAATAGACCGTCAATGACACTCAGGCCACGGTTATCAATTCTGTCGGGATGAAAATGCAATGCCACGCGGCTGTGACTCGATAATTGGCGCATCGCCAGTTGGAGCTCTAAAGTAGAAATATTCGACATTAACAACACATTCTTGAGCACAGCATGAGCATGATCTCGCAGCTCGTATGCCGTTTTCTCAATATGTGATAACGCCGTTAATTTCATCAGTCAGTAATACCTTAACCTTCAATCACTTCAGCTAGGCTGCTAAAGTTCGATTGTCATTTTATTGTATGTAATAAGTTGAGTTTTAGCACTGATCGATGCCTCAAGATTAACACTATTTCATTCTAAATCATTATATTCTGTGTATCAGCCGACTATTACAGCCCTTAGCAGACACAGCAAGCTAATGAGGCTTCGCGCTGGCGGCTATAATAAGAGTTTAATAGCACTTATAGCCGTTTTCAGGTAAGCTTCACGGCCGCCGTTTCTGGCTACCTTTTATTCATAGCAACAATATGTTGCCCAAAGAGATTTTTCTATGAGTTTTGCCTCACTTGGTCTGAATGCTGCTATTTTAAAAGCAGTTGAAAAACAAGGTTATGACACCCCCTCTCCGATTCAAGCACAAGCCATTCCAGCAGTACTAGCCGGACAAGACGTCATGGCAGCCGCCCAAACCGGGACAGGAAAAACCGCAGGCTTTACCCTGCCAATCCTAGAATTATTGTCAAAAGGCAACCGCGCCCAGCGTGGCCAAGTGCGTGCATTAGTATTGACTCCAACGCGTGAATTAGCCGCACAGGTTCAAGAAAGTGTTGCCACTTACGGTATCAACCTACCGTTAAAATCAGCTGTTGTGTTTGGTGGTGTGTCTATTATCCCGCAACTTGCAGCCCTAAGAAATGGCGTTGATATTTTAGTGGCAACCCCAGGTCGACTGCTTGATCTATGCCAACAAAAAGCTATTAGCTTCAGCAATTTAGAGATTTTAGTGTTAGACGAAGCGGACCGCATGTTAGACATGGGCTTTATTCGCGACATTAAAAAAGTATTAGCGTTATTGCCACCTAAACGTCAAAACTTGATGTTTTCGGCAACCTTCTCCGATGAAATCCGCGAATTAGCCAAAGGGTTAGTCAATAACCCGGTTGAGATTTCAGTGACGCCACGTAATGCCACCGCTAACACCGTTACTCAGTGCGTGTACCCAGTGGATAAAACGCGTAAGTCGACGGCATTAATCGAATTGATTAAAACCAATGATTGGAAACAAGTGTTGGTGTTCTCGCGTACTAAACATGGTGCTAACCGTTTAGCTAAAAGTTTAGAAGCTGCCAATATTAAAGCCGCCGCTATTCATGGTAATAAAAGCCAAACAGCGCGTACTAAAGCATTGGCTGACTTTAAAGCCGGCACAGTACAAGTCATGGTGGCAACCGATATCGCCGCGCGTGGTATCGATATTGACCAACTGCCATTTGTGGTTAACTTTGACTTACCTAACGTACCTGAAGATTATGTTCATCGTATTGGCCGTACCGGCCGTGCAGGTTCTACCGGTCAAGCGGTATCGTTAGTTGGCCTTGAAGAAGTTAAGCTACTGCATGATATTGAGCGATTAATTAAGCGTACTATTGAGCGTAAGCAACTTGCAGGTTTTGAAGCACCCTTCACTATTCCTGAAGCGGGTAGTCGCTCTGGTGGTCATAAAGCCAATAGCGTTAAAAATCCAAACCCAAATCGCAGTAAGCATGCTCAGCAAAATACAAATAATGCTGATAAGTCTGAGCGTAAATATGACTCACGCCAGCAAGCTCGCAGCAATGATGGTCAATCACAAGGCGCTAGCAAACCTAAAGCGCCAGGTAACAGACAAGAAGCGATCGCTAATGGTAATAAACCGCCACAGCGTAATCGTCCACCACGTCGCAGTGGTGCAGGCAATAGCGGTGCAGCAGCAAGCAGCAATACTGGTGTATCTAAAGACAGCGTTAATCCATATGCTAATGCCAAAATAAGAAGCTAACATTGATATTAAGCGATAAGTCTTACGGCTTCTCGCTTAGAGAGTAGTCGTTTAGCTAATAGTTAATTAACCCAGAGTTGATTAACCAATAAAAAACCGGTGAACATTGTTCACCGGTTTTTTTGTTTAAACATCACTTATACCATTACATAAACCAGGCTCGGTAGTTACGACCTTTCAACTTACCTTTATTCAATTTATTCAGCGCTTGTTTCGATACTTTGCTGTTTACCGCAACATAAGCACGGAACTCGGTCACTTTGATTTTGCCGATATCATTAAAGTCTAAGCCGTTATCACCGGTTAATGCGCCAACAACATCACCAGGACGGATCTTTTGCTTTTTACCGGCATCAATCTGAATTGTGATCATCTCAGCCGCTTGTGGCAGTTTGTTTAAGGCACTCATTGGTGGCAATGTTTCACTGACAACATCTTTACCCATGGCTTCTTCAATCATCGCCATTTTGTAACCGTCATCTTCACCAAAGAAGGTGTAAGCTGCACCCGAGCTACCCGCACGGCCAGTACGGCCAATACGGTGAATGTGTACTTCAGTATCGTAAGCAATGTGGTAATTAAATACCGCATCAAGCTCATCAATGTCTAAGCCGCGCGCCGCAACATCTGTCGCCACTAAAATACGCGCACTGCGGTTAGCAAACTGTAATAACATTTGATCGCGATCGCGTTGTTCCAAATCACCGTGCAGTGCTAACACACTAAAACCAAACTCGGCTAACGAATCAGCCACTTGCTGGGTTTCACGCTTCGTATTACAAAAGACCACTGAGCTGCGCGGTTGCTTATCAAGTAACAATAAGCGCAACGCTTCTAGGCGGCCATGGTTGTCGTCGACACGGTAAAAGTGCTGTTCAATGGTTAAGTTGTCATGCTTTTGCTCAACTTTAACCATCACAGGGTTATACATGATTTGGTCGGCAATCGATTTGATTTGCTCAGGGAATGTCGCGCTAAATAATAACGTTTGACGCTCACGCGGCGCAGCTGAAATAATTTGGTCAATGTGCTGCTGGAAACCCATTTCTAACATGCGGTCGGCTTCATCTAAAATCAACATGTTCATGTTGCTTAAATCTAAGCGGTTGCGATCTAAATGATCGACTATACGACCCGGCGTACCCACAATAATATGTGCGCCATGTTCAAGCGAACCCACTTGTGGCCCCATTGGCACACCACCACATAAGGTTAATACCTTGATGTTATGAATACCGCGAGCCAGAGTACGGATTTCTTCTGCTACCTGGTCAGCCAATTCACGAGTTGGGCACAACACCATGGTTTGAATGCGAAAACGTTTTACATCAAGCTTATTGAGCAAACCTAAACCAAACGCAGCAGTTTTACCTGAACCTGTTTTTGCTTGGCCAATTACGTCTTCACCGGCCAAAATTGGCGGTAAGCTTTCGGCTTGGATCTGAGTCATCGATTCAAAACCCATGGTTTGTAGGTTTTCAAGCAATTCAGTTTTTAAATTAAGTGACGCGAAAGCCATGTTAACGGCTGGTTCAGTAGACTGACTCAAGGCGAATATCCTCTGATATCGAAAGCTAAAAAGCACGCAAGTGCTGCACAAACAAATTAGCCAAGGTTAATATTCTTAGCGTATCAATCTCTACGCATCAAATTGTCCTTGGCCATATATACCCAATCAACCTGGAGAGGCTCGATTTCAGCAAGAATTTACACGCGTTTAGGCAAGGCATTGATTGCGGGTAATGGTCGTTCCCTTTCCAAAATCAATAACACAGCATAAACGCGTGTAAAACTTGCCCTTTGGGAGTTTCTCCGTGTTCCCACTACGTTGTTGCGCTAATTTATAAGGTACCTACATTACTGCATTAACGCGCCTAGTATTGAAAACACGGTGAAGCTCTGAAACACGTCTCTTCAAGTTGATTGGGTATATGCGCTATTGTAGCAATTTTCTTCAGCTTTCGCTGACAAATCTTTATCTCAAACAGGGATATTTTATGATTCGTTGGCTAAACAATTTGACCAAAAAGTCCTTGCTGATAATCTCGTACAGCTTGGTCTATTTCTGCCTGAGTGTTCATCACAAAGGGCCCCATCTGCACGATGGCCTCGTTAATAGGGTTACCGGCTAAAATCAACAAACCGACACCTTTATCTTCGGCCTGAAAATGGCACACTTCAAGGGCATCTAATACCACAAACTCACCAGCTGTCGCGCTTTCACGCAAACCTTGCCCATCGATATAATGCAGATCACCTTGATAAATATAGACACAGACGGTCTTAAAACGCTCGAGGTTTAGCGTGCCGTGGCCATGTGGCTGTAAGGTTAAATCGGCAATAGCGCCATTACCCGCCAGCCCTTCAATCGCGGCGTTGATTGCTAATGGATTATGATTAAACCCCCACGCACCTGCTAACGCTAAAAGTGTGGCGCCGTGCTCATTATTCAATTGGGGTTTATGTTGGTTGAGACTGTCTTGATATATCGGCGTACGCATTTTGTCTTTAGCGGGCATATTGAGCCAAATTTGAAAACCATGCAGGCCTTCTTTGGCATCTGCTAGCGGCATTTCAGAATGCACGACACCACTGCCGGTGCTCATCCACTGGACATCACCGGCTCGTATCGGCTTAATATTGCCCATTTGGTCACGATGCTCAAACCCGCCTTTACGGATATAGGTAAAGGTTTCGACGCCACGGTGAGGATGTGGCGGAAAGCCACCAATAAAGTCTTGCTCGTCGTCAGATTTGATCTCATCAATCATTAAATAGGGATCAAAGCGAAGCTGCTCAAAGTCGGTAATACGCTTGATGTTAACGCCATCACCGTCCATTGCCGGTAATGCGCTAAAACGCTGTAGCACTTTCATGTAAACCCTATGAGCAATCAAATGATACCTAGAGCATAGCAGTCAACTAACTGAATAAATATGGCATAATAGTGTGATTTACGTTCGATAAAATCGATAATAAGTTTAGTTAAACTGCAACACTAACTCCGTTTGTCTGCTGCCTTGAGCGCTAATATCTTGACTATGCATTGCGGCATTTTGGCAATTTTTTTCAAATTGATTAATACCTTGCTGAAGTGTCATTGCATTAGTATAAATTTGATTAACAACTGCAGCTTGCTCTTCTGCTGCCACCGATATTTGCTCACCATTACTCTCAATAGTCGCCATCACGTGACTGACCGTCGTTAGACTTTGCTCAAGCATGTTTCCCGAGTCGATACTTTTATCGGTAAGCAAGTGGCTTTGATCCATTTGTACTACCGCCTCAGCCGTTGTGCGACTCAGTGTATTGATAATTTTATGGATTTCATTAGCCGATGTTGCCGAGCGGCTTGCTAGATTGCGTACTTCGTCAGCAACAACCGCAAAACCCCTACCCGATTCGCCTGCACGAGCGGCTTCAATAGCTGCATTTAGCGCCAATAGATTGGTTTGCTGCGCAATACTCTCAATGACTTCAACTACTTGATTAACATTCAGGCATTGTTGATTTAAAGACGAAATTGCAATACGCGACTCAGAAAGTAAATGATTTATCTCTGTGCTAGCGGCTTGGCTATTGGCCAGCGCTGTTTTAGTGGCTTGTAATTGGGTAACCAATTTATGAATTTCAGTTGTCGAATTGGAAGTGCTCTGAGCAATATCGGTAACCGATGAACTCATTTGCCCTATCGCGGTAACAACCTGCTCAAGATTTTGAGACTGCTCAACAAGTTGGTTTTGATTAGCTTCATTTTGCTGCTGGTGTTCGTCTAAACCCTGCTGAAGATGTTCTCCGCTGTCTTTAATTCGCCCTATCACGGCCAATATTTCGGCCTTTTGCATCCGTAAACTTAATTCTAAATGAGATAACTCATCGGTATAACCGGTATAAACAAATTGGTTGAGCGGGTTATTGTGGATTGTCTTGCTCAAAGCGAGCACAGCTTCAAAACGGTGTTTCAGCAAATAAAGTGGCATACAAAAACACATGACAGCGGCAACAAGCCCAAAAACAGCAAATGTTGAACTTAAATAAGGTAGGCTAATAAACAGAGTTACTGAGCACAACCAAGTTAAAAAGAGTTTAGTGATAATACTGGCGCCAAACTTTGGCTTTGGCGTTTTACCCGCATTAACTGAATCATAACAAGCCTGAGCACGCTGGGTTAGCTCGGGGTCGGGTTGCGTTCTCACAGACTGATATTCGCAAATAATACCATTACGTTTAATTGGAGTAACATAGGCATTGACCCAATAATACTTACCATTTTTACAGCGGTTTTTTACCAGCCCCATCCAGCTTTGCCCTTGCTTAATGGTATCCCACAGATCTGCAAATGCAGCCTTAGGCATATCAGGATGGCGCACAATATTATGCGGCTGGTTGATTAACTCTTCTTTGGTGTACCCACAGGTCGCAATAAAATCATCATTAACATGTGTAATAATACTCTCTAGATTGGTTGTAGAGAGTATTTTAAAATCCGGCGGATAAACGACTTCTTCGTCGATAATATCTTTTACAGTCATATTGATTTATTAAGTCTTGTTAGATAAGCCATGATGCTGATTATTATTCAAGCAACATCATTTTTATGTGATGGCTCGCGACTTTAACAAGTAAAAATACAATGCCATCAAAATACCTAGAATAGATCACATAGAGAGTTTATGGATAACGAGTGAGATCACTTCATAAGGGGTTACGGTTGTAACAATACCCAGCAAACAATATTGTTTATCGCATTCATGATGTGTACTAGATAACGGTAAACAATGCAAAACGCCGTATAATCAACTTGAACTTACCATTATAGGACGATGACGTGTTAACAAAAATCCTCATTACCATGTTAGTTATTATTGGGGCAATTGTGTATTTACGACGAGGGCGAGGCAGCAAAGTCGCTCAACGTAACGCCGCTATCCATATTGAAAAGCCCCCCTTGCTAAGCAGGATGATTATTTACACTATGATTGCACTTTCAATGCTAGCAACTGCGGGTTATTGGGGCTGGGGTTGGTACGACGATAACACGATTGTAGAAGTCACTATTTCGTCCCCCATTGAAGCCATGACAGCGAGTTATAAGGTGCGCAAAAAAGACATAGAAGAGCAACGGATTACCACTATCGATGGCATACAAATTCGTTTATCTAACCAAGAGCGATTAACGGTAAAGTCACTCGACTACCAGTAACACACAAAATAATCACTACAACGTTAAGGTGACCAATACTCGCGTTAACAGGTCATTACTCGTTAAAAGTCTAATGTGCCAATTCACTTGAACTTTACTTTCTATTAACAATCAAAGGTAACAACGATAAAATAAAACGACACTGACGCTAAATGACTAGCATTAAAACCTGCACAGAATGCACAAACAGACACGTTAGTACACTTGAGCAACAACACTTATCTAAGCCATTGACTTACGCGTTAGTAATGCATAGCGTACTGATTGTATTAATGGCCTGGTTTTGGCAACAAGATAACAAGCAAAGAGTGGCAAAACACGCGGCGTCAAGCAAACATGCCGCCATTAAAAGTTATCTCATCACCTCACAACACTATGAGTCGATGCTCGCGGCGACTGGCAACAAACCAGAGCATGAAGCTCAATATAAAACTGAACCTGAATCTGAAGTCGACATAAAAAGTGCAGCGAACTCATCCGCTCAACGCATTGAACAAACGTCTTTATCAACCCAAAGTGACTCGCCAAGCACAATAGTATCGGCCTCGATACAAACGGTTCCCATAAAATCAGCCACAATAGAGGAACCTGCATCGAGTGAGCCTGTATTGGCAACAACAATCAGTACTCCAACCGTTAAAAGCAATCATCAACCGAAAGAGCCTAAACCAACAATTAACTCAACACTCAATAGATCGACCAACACAATTAATGCAGCCTTTTCAATGCAACAAGCCGCGACGCAATACTTACAGCAGCATAATAACCAACAGCTTGAACAACTCATTGGCGCGCAAACAGCAGCAAAAAACAAACCCGTTGGCAGTTTGAGTGAGATGGACACTGAGGTGGAGTTCATTGAGCTAATACCTAACATTGACACCAGCCAACCCCATACGTTAAATCACAAATTAGATCCTAATCGAATCGTAAAACAAGGTGATTATTGTTATCGAGTGGTCAATCTGGCAACTCAGGTTAACCCTCATGGTTGGGGATTAGGTTTTGCAGAATTTTGTGGCGAAGATAAGTAAAAGCAGCAGCTGACAGAAGCCATCAATAATAGAGTCAAAAAAGTCAAAAACGGATTAACATTCACCGATACGATCAACTAGACAACTGATAATCTATTTAGACTAAGTGCGAGTTATTACCCCGACACCACCTGATTTCGCCCTTGAGCTTTCGCTTTGTAAAGTCTTTCATCTGCGGCTTTATAAATCTGTGGTAAATGACTGCCATCATCAGGCCAACGAGCGATACCAATACTAATGCTAGTGCTGAGCTTACTGTCACCAACGGCAGTAATGTTGTCTATTGCGACGCGCAAACGCTCTGCAATTTGGCTTGCCTGCTGCATATTCGTATTAGGGATGAGCATACAAAACTCTTCACCGCCAAAACGGAAAGCCCAATCATTACGACGTCGCATATCATTGATTAACTGAGACACCTTAACCAAAACCTTGTCACCGGTATCATGACCAAACTGATCATTAATCTTTTTAAAATGATCAAGATCGAGTAGTAACATCGACACTGACTGTTGTTCTTCAGGTAAACTTTGGCATAGCATATCGAAAATGGAATCCAACAATAAACGATTATTTAACCCCGTTAACGGGTCTATAGACGCTATTTGCTGCAAACGTTCAACCGCTTCTGCACGCTTAAATTCATAACTAAAAGATAACGCCCAAATGGCCGCCAAACACAGTAAGATATTGGCAATGGTAATGGGATAAATATCGGCAAGATTGTAAATCAAGGCATACGTTAAAATCGCAATACCTGCCGTCATATATACGCTGGTATAAAGGGTGCCTAGCTTGATGCCTAATAGCAAGTATGACAAAACAGGAATAATAAATAACCAGGTAAATAGCCCAGAATTAAACGATGCGCTATAAATGCCAATCAAAATGACCGTAAAAACTGCAAATAAAAATATTGAGCACCATAAGGTCAGGTTAGGCGTGCGTTTATGAATTGCGAGTATACCAATACATAAAAATACCACCGCCAACTCAACCATGGCGTACACCTGGAAACCACTAAACCAGTTATTCACGACAAAAAGACTGCCTGCAATAATGATGACAATTAACACTGCCTTTAACACTGTACGACGATAATCGAGCTCACTTGCCCATAAATTAGCAATAGCCATTAATGTTGATCCCTGTGTCACTTTTACAGCTACCTACATTCACGGTGGCCATACGAGTTGTCTCAATATCCTGAATTCAGATTAAAGAGTTAATATGATTTAAAAGCGTAGATCAAAATTAAGTAATTTGTTCAATGATTTAATGGTTACGACCTGACAAAAAAGACTAAAAGAGCATTAATTAACCAGTTAAGTATTAATATCATCAAAACGGACCACCAATGGTTGCACCTCAACCAATCAAAACTCATTATTATTCATACCAATCACGATTTTATGACAATAAATATTCCCACTCAAACGCGTAAATAAGACTCAATATGGCAAAACCTAACAAAAAAGGCCCAACACGCACAGTCGATATATTCTGTGCTCAGTGTAAAGCGCAACTGTTTACCTACCGCAAAGGCGGTAAAGGTGCCCTAATCAAATGCTTTAAAGAACGTATCGTAAAAGATAATACTCAAGTACCGTGCACCTGTCCTGAGTGTGGCCAAATATTTGCTCGAGACACACTGATGAGAGGCGCTCCAGCCTATAAAATGGTGGGCGGAAAAGTCACCTTTAAATAATGTTGTACGTAAAATAGATGCACATCCATGATAAAACCTATCTTAATTACCTCATGCTATCAATGTCCTTAAATAACCCATTTAAACCACACCCGCATAAAATAATGATCAATCTCCAGCGGCGCAGAGCTACAGCAAAATCAATAACAGCATCTTGATATCATTATAAAATAAGCGCTCGGGCCCGTTTTGAGGCTGTATTAGCTATCGCGATTATTTGCGAACTGGATCGCTTTTTATAAAACTAAACTGCATACACTGAGTTTATTGTGCTAAATTTAGAACTCACCGTTCTATTTTTTAATCTTGAGAGGCGACTATGGCGCATCGTTGGCAAATTGCTATTTCTGCAGGTTTATTGGCAGCCGTTTGGGCTGGCCTTGCGGATGTGTTTCATCTGGTCACATGGGTCGGCTTTCTTGGTTGCAGCACCTTTTTCGCGCAAACCGAAACGGGCGTAAAAGGAATGATGATGGCAATGACAACCAATCTTTCAGGCGTATTCTGGGGATGGTTAATTATTGCAGGCAGTGGCGTATTAGGCTCATCTATCATTAGCTACGCCTTAACCGGTATTGTGACTGCGTTTATGTGCCTACAAGCCAGCAATAAAAACTTTGCGTTTATTCCTGGAACCTTTATTGGGTGCTGTATCACATTCGCACTTAATGCCGACCTTGCCGCTATTATTCCACCGTTAATGATTGGCGCTGTACTTGGCTATAGCATGAGCTTACTCACTGGCTTACTTATTACCTTAACGGACAAAACAGCAGAATCAATAAAAGATGATGCAGTAAAAGAAATGTAGCAACTGCGATTAGAACGTAAACAAATCTTGCATTAAATAAGCCGATGAACACATCGGCTTTTTCTTTGAGTTTTCATTCAGCAACAATAACTAACCATTAACTGGCACGAGGCTTAATTAACAGAAGTTCTGTTTGCCTGCCATTGAGATACCACACCCCCGATTTATCGAAAATGGCATCTTCTTCTAACATGATTCTAATTTCTTTTTTCCACTCTTCTATAAAAATAGCGTTATTCAGCTCAATGGCATACGCGGTATTTACATGTAATGGGTAATCACCATCGCCTGGTACTCCCTCTTGCGAATCCCACATCCCCAGCGTAGTGCCGGCACCATGGCCATGATAACCCAGCGGGTGGGTATAAATGGTTGGCTGTAACCCTTGTGAAATGGCCTGTTGACGAGAACGCGCCAACACTTGGTTACCCGTCAATCCTTCAGAGAAATGCCCCGTAAAGATATCTTGGAGTTGATTGCCAAATAACAGTGCCTTTTGTAAATAGTGGGGCGCCTCGGTTTCACCCGGTTTTAATACATAAGCATGTTGCTGCGTATCGGTATTTAAGCGTAAATAGGTTATGCCAAAATCAACATGCAATAGATCGCCCGGTAAAATAATCTGTTTACCGTCGTCATTCGCTAAACTTGAATTATGCTTAACATTAACGTTATCAATTCGTTGAATTGAAACGGTTGGGTGAAACCAAGTTTGTAGCTTAAGTTCAACAATGCGCTCTCTAAGCCACCACACCACATCGTCAGTCGTTGTTTGCCCTGGGGTGATAACCTTGCTTGAGAATGCTTCTGCTATTATCGAATGCGCTAATTTTACAATATCTTTGTAAATCGCTATTTCTTCAGGGATTCTTTGTTCTAGCCAACCGATGGCAACAGGTTCAGCTGAAACAACTTTGGTTTTGTATTTTTCAGGTAAATGCGATAACAGGCTTTCTTTATCGGTTGCGACCAACCCATCAGCATGTGCCCAATGTGAAGATTGATTAATACCGATGCTATTAGGTCGGTAGCTTTCAATTAATTCATTAAGTGCTAACCATTGATTGGGTTGTTTTGCTTTATCCCACGCTTTTTCGAAGACATGGCCAACGTTATAAGGCGCAATAGCATGAGCACCTATACTGCCATCACTTTTACGCGCAAACACTAATATTGTTGTACGACGAGCAGATAACCACGTTGCAGGTAATAATGTTTTAAGCACCGGATCTTCATTGTACTCACGGCCAATGATGACCCACATATCTAGCTTATGTTCGTTCATTAGCTTGGGCAATAATAGCTCAACACGCTTTGCCAATATATTATCGAGAAAATCTGCCCTGTCGCGCATAGGTAAAATATCAACAGTATTTGTTGCCCATGAATTAGCGCAGAAAGTTAATATCATAAAAAACAAAAAGTAGACCCAATTGAAAAAACGCAAAATTAATTCCTTTTATTAGCGACGAAGCAGCCATTACCTTTCAACAGCTAACCTGTTGAAAAAATGAGCTTTTATCGATTTATTTAAACCTAAATAATTAACTCACTATATGCACCCAGTAAATCAAAATAACACTCACTCACCAAAGGCTTTTGGCGATGTCATTATTTTGAATAGGAATCTTAACGTTGCCACCCATGATTAGGCCATCCTTATTAGTTATATGCGTTCTCAACGGATAAGCTAAGCACTTCTAATATCGATGTGTCTAATTATTCCATCACGAATTACGACATACTCTATACCTGAAAAGTGAATTAGTTCATTTACCTTATTCAAAGCAGAAAAATCAAACTCAAAACGTATTACACCCGTTTTTATCTCTTCAACAGTTGTAACTTCCCAGTGGGTTTTTTGATAAGAGCCGTGATGCGCCTTTTGCATCGGCATTATATTTTTAACGCCAATAAAGTAATCTAAATTGCGTGTACAGAATGTTGAATTTTCATCAAATAACGTTTCAATTGTTGTAAAATCACTCGCATTAGACAAATCAAAATAGTACTTTGCCAATTCTAATTCTTTAGACATCTTCAGTTATTCCTAATTCAATATTAATGCCCAAAAACAGCAATAATGATACTAAAAAAAGGACAATAGTGCTTTATTACCTTGATAGCATATAACGCCCGTAACACAGGCAAACGATTGAGCGAAGCGAATGAGGCTTGTCCCAGTGCTTACGCTTGTTGAACGAAGCCGCTTTGCGGCAGAAAAGATAAAAGCACATCTTTAGCCCCATCATAAATACTTACTAGACCCTGCCTACCTTGGCAGCTATCTAGGAGTATTACTATGAACGCTCACGAACAACAACGCTTTGATTTTCTTTATCAACAACATCTTACCAATTTAACGCTGCAAGGCAAGCGGCCTGCTACCATCGATGCGTACAGTCGCGCCGTTAGGCGCATTAGTGCTTATTTTGACTGTTGCCCTGATAACCTTTCAACCGATGATTTGAAGCGTTATTTTGCTGATTTAATTGCCTCTCACTCCTGGAGTACCGTAAAACTCGACCGTAATGGATTACATTTTTTCTATCGGTATGTCCTTAACCAACATTGGGAGTGGTTGAGTATTGTTAAGCCGCCACAAGTCAAACGCTTACCCGATATTTTGACCCCTGCCGAAGTCTCTATCGTCATTAGTCTCACTCATAAGCTGCGATATCAAGTGTGCTTTTTAACCTTGTACAGTATGGGACTTCGCCTCGGCGAAGCCATTTCATTGCAGGTTGGCGATATCGATGCTGCGTTGATGCAGGTGCATATTCGTGACGCCAAAGGTGGTAAAGACAGACTGGTGCCGTTACCACAACGCACATTGTTAGCGCTGCGATATTACTGGCGAACCCATCGCCACCCCCGTCATGTATTTCCCGGTAAAGATGGCAAGCCAGGTTCAATGATAGATAAAGGCGGTATTCAAAAAGCACTAAAGCGCGTTATTCGTGAGTGCAACATTCACAAATCCATCAGCCCACATAATTTACGTCACAGCTATGCGACTCATCTGCTCGAACAAGGGTTAGATTTACGCTCAGTACAGCACTTGCTCGGCCACAACAGCCTTAACACTACCGCACGCTATACCCGTCTAACATCTATCACCCGCAAGAACACTGTCCTGTCAGTTAACCAGCTCACTGATAATTTGGTGCTCAAGTGGGAGTGTGACTCATTGGTTCTTAAAATTGCCACCCATGTTTAGACCGATAAACATAACGACTTTTATTTTTAATCATCTGAACGGTAATCTACGTATTCTGTATTTGTTCGAAACTATAAAATCCAATCTAAAAGCATCAAGATTTAACATTAGACGGGACTTCAGGTGACAAGACTAAACGCTGCGCACCTCAAGTGACCTGATACCTATCAAGCAATGGATAAACAATATTGTTTTCGTCTGTTTTACTTAAGCTTGCAGCCAACGTTGACAATTTGATGCGCCTTGTCGTCGTTTTCGCTCTAAATGCTCACAATATTCGGTTAAGGCAGGTAATGCGCCGACAGCACCTTTGAATAATGCACCAAACTCTGTAGTGATTTTTAGCCAGTTTTCGGCAGGAATATTAAGTCTATTCAGTATGTCCTGACTGCTTGAGCTAATGGCACCACGCTTATCTTCTCGAATAATCCGACCGGTATCTTCAACTAGTACAATGTAGTCTTTCACGCTGAACATGAGCCCGTTAGGCATATTTAAACGCTCATTACCCACAAACGGTAATAGTTCTGTTGGTTGCTCGCCTTTCATCGCTGAATTTATTCGACGTTGAATACTGGTGTAATCTGAGGTTTCTGGAGTTGCGGCCATCTTAGCTCTGACTGGATTTAAATCAACATAAGCCATACAGGCTAATACTGCCGCTTCATCAAGCAGTGCCTGGGACTTAAAACGACCTTCCCAGAAGCGCCCAGTACACTTGTCTTCTTTATTGGCCATTCGAGCGATTGGCTCACTTAAAGAGCGCATAAACCAGCTGATGTCGATTAAGCGTTGCCTATATTGGGTTATGCAATCATTCACGGTGTTAAGTTCAAATGAGTTTAAGTCCTCACCTTTAACAAATTTTTGCGTCAGTAATGTGCCTTTAAAACCTTTGTGCCATTGAATTAATACTTCTATATCTGACCAGCATTTCGCTTTTTCTGCATCAACCTTTAATACCACATGCAAGTGATTGCTCATTACAGCGTAGGCACAGATATCGATAGCAAAGATGGTTGCCAATTCAAGAATACGAGAATCAACCCACTCACGTCGATGCTCAAAATCCTCTCCTGTAAAGGTATCAATTCCGCACAAAAAAGCTTTGCGTACCACACGCGAGCAACAGTGATAATAAGGGGTATCTTCTAGACTAACGATTGTCTGTCTTGGTCTGGCCATCTTTAAACACCATTTAGCAGGGGGTAAATAAAGCGTAGTTTACTGTCTATTATTTCGCCAACTATTTTGGGTGGCCATGTTAATTGTTAATAAAGCGTAGTTTACTGTCTATTATTTCGCCAACTATTTTGGGTGATGAGATGGACGCTCCCTAATACGGCGTCAATGCGCCAAACTGATGTTGAACCATACAGTTACTTAAGGAGCGTCCACCATGAAAGTTACCACTATTGCGATTGATTTGGCAAAAAATGTT